>JANXXA010000002.1 GCA_025350885.1 Phenylobacterium sp. | reverse complement strand
CGATCCTGGCCTCGCCGCAGGTCAGCGAACTGACCTGCATCGACCTCGACCGTCGCGCCGTCGACTGCGCCGAGCGAAATCTGAGCGATCCCCGCGCCCGGGTGATGTGGGCCGATGCACGACAGCTGGACAAGCCGCTCACCGGCCTCGACTTCGTGGTCATGAACCCGCCGTTCCACGAGGGCGGATCGCAGGACACAGGCCTGGGCGTGGCCTTCCTGCAGGCGGCGTCAGGGATGTTGCGGCGCGGCGGCGTCGGCTGGATCGTCGCCAACCGCCACCTGCCCTATGAGGCGACCCTGGCAGCGGCCTTCGCCGAGGTCACGGTTCGCGCCGACGCCGGCGGATACAAGATCTTCGAAGCCCGCAAGTGAGCGGCGCCAAGGCTCCGATGGCGCGGCTCGACCGCCTGCTCGCCAACCTCGGCTACGGGTCGCGGCGCGAGGTCACCGACCTTGTCGCGCGCCGTCAGGTGGTGCTGGACGGGGCGGTGGTCAGGGACGCCGGCGCGCGCATCGCGGTCGGCGCCGACCTGCCCGGCCGGATGACGGTCACCGGCCTGCCGCTCGATCCGCCCGCGCCCCTGACGCTCATGATGCACAAGCCGCTGGACGTGGTCTGCTCGCACCGCGAAGCCGGGCGCAGTGTCTATGAGCTTCTGCCGCCCCGCTGGCGCGCCCGGATCCCGGCGCTGTCCAGCATCGGGCGGCTGGACAAGGACACTTCGGGCCTCCTGCTGATCACCGACGACGGGCCGTTCCTGCACCGGGTGATCTCGCCCAGGAGCCACGTGGCCAAGCGCTATGTCGCCACCCTCGACCGGCCGCTGCGGGGCGACGAGGCGGCGGTGTTCGCCGCCGGAACCCTGATGCTGGAAAGCGAAACCGAACCGCTGGCGCCGGCAACGTTGGAGCCGCTTGGCCCGGCCCGGGCCCGACTGACCCTCACCGAAGGCCGCTATCATCAGGTGCGGCGAATGTTCGCCGCGCTCGGCAACCACGTCACCGCCCTGCATCGCGACCGGATCGGCGGCCTGGACCTGCCGGGAGACCTCAGCCCCGGAAACTGGCGGCCGCTGACGCCGCAGGAGCAGGTCGCGCTGTTCGCCTGACAGCGGCCGTGGCCATCAGCAACTGCGCCGAAAGCCACGGACTGTCGAGTGTTTTACTGTGGATTGTAAGACACGGTTAACCATACTCGCGAAATTAACCCCTTGTTTACATTTCCGGCTCCGGCTTTGCTCTTGTCGTGCAGAACGCGAGGCGCCGTCTCATACCGGGACGGCGGCCTGCGAGGGCGGCGACATGTTCGAGTTCGGTCGTGAAATCCGCAGGTTGTTCGCCGGTGATCGGGTCAAACCGTTCGCTGACGGGTTGACCGGCGGCGACGCGGCCCTGCTCGAACTGCTCGACCTCCCGTTGCTGATCGCCGAGGGCAAAGCCGCCGATGTCGCCGCCGGCCGGGTCGGCGCGGTCGACCGGCCCCAGCTGCGCCTCAACGCCGCCGGGGTCTGGCGCGAGATCGCCCGTCGCTCGGGCGACCCCGTGGCGCTGCGCAAGGCCGCCGCCGCCGCCGAGGCCGCCTGCCACGCCTTCGACCCTGTCCGCCGCCCCGACGGCTGGGCGCGGGCCCGCTGCGAGCAGGGTTTCTGTGCGCTGCTGGGCGCCGAGCTGTTCGGTGATCCCGGCCTCAACGCCGCCGCCGAGGCCGCCTTCCGCGAGGCGCGCGCCACCGTCCACACCGGACTGGCCGCACCCTTGGCTGACATCGGCCTGGCGGTCGTCGAGGGCCGCAACGCCCTGGCTCTGGGCGACGCCGACGCTGCCCGGGCCGTCGCGGTGCGCTTCAACGCCCCGCTGGCCGCGCTCGACGCCTTGACGCGCCGCGCCGCCGCCGCCCGCCCGTTCGCCGCCGAGGCGCGGCTGGCCCGCGCGGACCTGATGTGCGGCTGGGGCGCCCGGCTGGGAGACGAGACCCTGCTGCGCGCCGCCATTGATGATGCCGCGGCGGCCGGCAACCGCCTCGATCTGGCCTATGAGCCGCTGACCTGGGCGCGGGCCGAGATCCTGCGCGGGCAGGCCGTGGCGCTCTGGGGCGAGGCGAGCGGCGATGTCGATGCCATAGCCGCGGGTGCGACCGCTTTGGCGGGGGCGCTGGATCACCTGACCCGTGACCACAGCCCGCTGGACTGGGCGCGCACCCAGATTGCCTTGGCCCATACGCTCCAATCGCTCGGCGAGGTCAGTTCCGATGCTCGGGCCTACGAACAGGCGGTGACCTGCTACGACCGCGCCAACCTGGTGCTGAAGGATGCGCCGGCGACGCCGCTGAGGGGTCTGGCGGCGGGCGAGCGGGCCATGTGCCTGGCGCGCTCGGCGGAGCTGACCGGCGACCTGGGTGTGCTCGACGCCGCCGAGACGGCGCTGAAGATCGAACTGGCCGGCCAGCGCCCGCAGCGCGACCCGGTGGCCTGGGCCCTGGTCCAGCTGCATCTGGCGCGGCTCTACGAAGCCCGCGTGGATATCACCGGCAAGGATCGTGGCGAGCGGGCGGCCGGCGTCCTGGCGCTGGACGCCGCCCTCGAGGTTTTCGCCGACCAGGGCCTACGGTCGCTGACAGTCATGGCCAGCGAGGCCCTGGACCGGCTCAAGGCCGGCCCGGCGGCGCGGCGTACGGCGGTCTGACCCTTCTCAATCCCCGGCGCTTCATGCCAAGCTGACCTCGCAAGAGGAGCCGTGCGTCATGTGGATCAGGTCTGTCGCCCCGCTGGCATGCCTCGCCGCCCTCGCCGCGACCATCGCATCCGCCCAGACGCCGCCGGTCTGGGCCGAGGCGCCCGGCGTGGCTGAGGTCGCCGCGGCCTATCCGGCCAAGGCCCGGGCGGCCGGCGTGGGCGGCCAGGTCAACCTCTCCTGCGAGATCAACCGCGACGGGCGGCCGCGCGATTGCGCAGCACTGGGCGAACAGCCGTCAGGCTATGGCTTCGGCTTCGCGGCGCGAAAACTCGCTGAGCGGATGCGGGTGGCTGACGCCGCGCTCCGGGGCCAGGAAGTCCGCGTCCCGGTGACCTTCGATCCCGCCCTGCTGAAGGGCGAGGTTCCGCTGGTGACCAAGCCTGTGTGGGCGGCCTTGCCCTCGGCCGAGGACTTCCAGGCCAGCTTCCCGAAGACCGCCAACGGCGTCAACGAGGTGCGCGTGGCGCTGGTCTGCGCCGCAGCGGCGGGCGGCGCGCTCACCGGCTGCCTGGTGGACCGCGAGGAGCCGGCCGGTCAGGGCTATGGCCAGGGCGCGCTGGCCTTGGCGCCCAAGTTTCGGGTCGGTCCCTGGAGCCTGGACGGCCTGGCCACCGCCGGGGCCAGGGTGCGCGTGCCGATCCGCTACCAGCTGACGCCTGTCGGGCCGCCGAGGGGCTAACCCCCGCGCCACCACTTGAGACCGGCGCGCTCGGCGGCTTCGAGCAGAGCGTGCAGCGCGGCGCCCAGGACGCCCAGCACCACCAGGGCGGCGAACATCTTGGCGGTCTGCAGGCGGTTACCGGCTTCGAGGATGCGCCAGGCCAGCCCCTGGACCTTGCCCGATCCCGCGACGAACTCGGCGACCACGGCGCCGACGATGGCCAGGCCTGCGGCGACCTTGTGGCCCTCCAGCACGAACGGTACGGCCGACGGCAGGCGCAGGCGCACCAGTCGCTGCACCGGGGTGGCGCCATAGAGGTCGAACAACCGCATCAGGTCCGGATCGACGGCCTTCAGCCCGGTCACCGCGCCGGAATAGATCGGAAAGAACGCCACCAGCGTCGCCAGCGAGATCACCGCGCGGCCCGGATGATCGGTCCCCGCCCAGATGTTCACCAGCGGCGCGATGGCGATCACCGGGGTCACCTGCAGGATCACGGTCAGGGGCTTCACGGCGCGCTCCAGCAGCGGGCTGAGCGCCACGGTCAGCGCCAGGGCCTGGGCCAGCAGGCTGGCGACCACCAGGGCCGCCAGCGCCTCGGCCAGCGTGTAGCCGGCGGCCAGCAGCAGCGACGGGGCGTCGGCGGCCAGGCTGATGGCGATCGCCGAGGGTGGGGCGAGAAAATAGACCGGCACCTGCCACGCGCGGCAGGCGATCTCCCAGGCCGCCAGCAGCACGGCGATCAGGGCGACCGGCGCCAGCACATGGGCGAGCCGGGTCATGCGCGCGCCATGCCGCCAGCGAGCAACCGGGAGACCGCCTCCACCTGGCCGCGGAACCCCGCGCTGGTGCGAAAGCCCGCCGGCCTGGGCAGCGGTCCATCCACGGCCACCTCGCCGGCGATGC
>JANXXA010000528.1 GCA_025350885.1 Phenylobacterium sp. | reverse complement strand
CGGCCGTGCTCGTGCTCCAGCTCCCATTTGGGCGTGCGGACATAGCGGTTGCGATAGCTGACCTTGCCGTCCTCGACATAGAAGCCGTGGACCATGCCGTCGCCTCCGAACCAGTGGTGCTGGTCGGGGTCGCGCGGCTCGAACTGCGGGTTCGGGCCGATGCGGAACAGGGCGCCGCGCAGACCCGCCGGGATCTCGCCCTCGACGGTGAGGTCGAAGTCGTCCTCGCTGCGGACCGGGGCGAAGTTGCCCGCCAGATAGGGGTTGATGCGCGCGTTTCCGTCCATGACCGGCTCCTGTAGAAACTTACGTCGTAAATTTATTTCGCAGGCCCTAGCGATTTGCAAGTGTTTTCGTGCAACTCTCAGGCGGTCATGCCCCGCGTTCTCTCAGACACCGACGTCGCCGACTTTCGTGATCGCCTCTGCGAAGCCGCCGAGCGCCTTTTCGCCGAGCATGGTCCGGACGCGGTGACCATGCGTCAGCTGGCCGCCGGGCTGGGCGTCTCGCCGATGACGCCCTATCGCTATTTCAAGGACAAGGATGACATCCTGGCGGCGGTCAGGACCAATGGCTTCAACCGGTTCGCCGAGGCGTTGGAAACCGCCCGCGACGCCGCCGCCGGCGCGCGCGCCAAGGGCGCGGCGGTAGGCGCGGCCTATGTGGCCTTCGCCCTGGGCCACCCGCATTCCTACAAGCTGATGTTCGACCTGAACCAGCCCAACGTGGACAGGTACCCCGACCTGGTCGCCGCCGGCCGTCGCGCCCACGCCACCATGACCGGCTATGTGGACGACGCGCTGGCCGAAGGGGTGCTGGGCGGCGACCGCGAACAGATCGGAATGATGTTCTGGGCCGCGACCCATGGCGCCGTGGTGCTGGAGCTGGCCGGCGTGTTGCCGCCGGGCGGCGCGCGCAAGCTGCAGCTCAGCCTCGACTCGACCCTGGCCCGCGGCCTGCGCGCCAAGGCGTGATCCGCATCGCGACGGAAACCTGCCCATGAGACCTCCGCTGCCGCGGACCGGCGCCGCCTGGACAGACCTGAAGGCGCGGATGGCCGACTACGCCGCCGGTGACGTGGCCTGGCGCGACGGCAGGACCGCCGTCTATGTGTTCAACGCCGGACCTGAGGTCGAGCAGGTGCAGAAGGAGGCCTATGCCCTCTTTCAGTCGGAGAACGGGCTGGGACCGGTCGCTTTTCCCAGCCTGAAGCGGATGGAAGACGATGTGGTGGGCTTTGCGCTGTCGCTGCTGCACGCGCCCGACGAGGCGGCCGGGAACATCACCTCGGGCGGCACCGATTCGATCACCATGGCGCTGAAGGCCGCCCGCGACTTCGCCCGCAAGGCGAGAGGCGTCACCGGGCCGGCGAACATCGTCATCCCCCGCTCGGCCCATCCGGCCTTCGACAAGGCCTGTGCCCTGATGGAGATCGAGGTGCGGCGCATCGCCCTTGTCGACTTTCTGGCGGACCCGGCCGCCATGGCGACGGCGGCGGACGCGGCGACGGTGATGATCGTCGGATCGGCGCCCAATTTTCCCTACGGCCTGATGGACCCGATCGCGGCGCTCTCGGACCTGGCGATCGCGCGCGACCTGTGGCTGCACGTGGACGCCTGCGTCGGCGGCTTTATCGCTCCGTTCGTGCGGATGAACGGCGCCGCCATTGCCCCTTTCGACTTCGAGCTTGCCGGCGTGCGGTCGATGTCGGCCGACCTGCACAAGTACGGCTATTGCGCCAAGGGGGCCTCGACCGTGCTGTTCCGCTCCGAGGAACTGCGCCGGTTCATGGTCTTCGATTTCAAGGACTGGCCGGGCGGGCGGATGGTGACCCCGACGCTGGCCGGCACGCGACCCGGCGGGGCGATCTCGGCGGCGTGGGCGGTGATGAACTTCCTGGGCGTGGCGGGCTATCGCGAGAAACAAGCGCTAGTCACCGACGCGCGCGCGACCATCGCCGCCGGCGTCGAGGCGCTGGGCTTCACTGTGCTGGGCGCCCCGCAGCTGGGGATTCTTGCCTTCACGCGGGCCGACGTGGACTGCGTGGCGCTCTGGGCCCGGCTTCGCGAGCGCGGCTGGTTCACCGGCGTCACCACCGAGCCCAAGAGCCTGCACCTGATGCTGTCGCCGATCCACGCACAAGTGGCGCACGCCTATCTGGCCGACCTCGCCTGGGCGCTGGAGACGGTGCAGGGCGCAGCGGCGCCGGAAGCGCGGTATTCGTGAGCATATTGCAGAGTCTGCCGGTTGGAGGATCCCATGGCTGAGATCAAGCCGTTCGAAGTCAGTTGGCCCCAAGCCCGGGTCGAGGCCGTGCTGGACAAGGTCCGAGACTATCCCTGGCCGCCGATCCCCGACGTTCCCGATGGCTGGGCCTACGGCTGCGACGCGGGCTATCTGAAGGCGCTCTGCGCGCACTGGACGGACGGTTACGACTGGCGCGCGGCCGTGGCCGACCTCAACCGCTTTCCGCAATTCACCGCCCGGGTCGAGGATTTCGACATCCACTTCCTGCATGTGGTGGGCGAGGCGGGCGGCAAGCGGCCGCTGATCATCACCCACGGCTGGCCGGGGTCGCACTATGAGTTCTGGGAGGTCATCGAGAAGCTGGCCTTCCCCAGCCGTTTTGGCGGCAAGGCTGAGGACGCCTTTGACTTGGTGATCCCGTCGCTGCCCGGGTTCGGATTTTCCTCCAAGCCCGCGCGGCCCGTCGGCCAGCGGACCACGG
>JANXXA010000501.1 GCA_025350885.1 Phenylobacterium sp. | reverse complement strand
CAGCAATGCGGTCGCCCGCGCCCGGGCCCGCGACCGCTTGGACTCGTCGCGCAGCCGGCCGGTCAGGCTGCCCATTAGCACGGCCACCACCGCGAAAGTGGCCAGCACGATCCAGTCCTCCGGCGTGTGGTCATCGAAGGTAAAGCGCGGGTTGGCGACGTAGAAATTATAGATCCCGAATGAGATCGCCGCGGCGAAATATCCAGGTCCCGATCCGACCAGATAGGCCGCGACCATCACGCCGGCTAGGAAGATGCCCGCCACCCGGCTCGATCCGGACAGCCGGAACATGGTCTCGGCTGCCCCGCTGGCCACCAGCACCACGCCGAGGGCCGTCAGATAGCGCGCCGGCCGGCCGAGGCCCTCGAACCAGGTCGTCGTCGAGGTGAAGCGGCGGGGCACGGGTGGGACTCGGGAACAGCGATGGCGGCGCCCATCCTTCAAGGATCAGACTGACGCGATCCGCGGTCCGCGCCAACTATGTCGTGCTTATGCGCTCAGGCGGCCGCCAGCCACGCCAGATATTCCGGCCGCGCCAGCAGCCGCTTGGCGTAGAGCCCCGCCGCCCCGTCGTCACCGAAGTCCGCCGCCAGCACGCCATAGGTGCGAAAGCGCGTTGCCACCGGCGTGTAGAAAGCATCGGCGATCCCCCACGCGCTTCCGCCGAGCCACGGCCCGCCGAACCGCTCCAACAGCCCGCGCCACAGCGCCACGATCCGGCGGATGTCCCTGTGCGTCGCCTCCGACAGCGCCGCCGCGCGCGGCTCGGCGGCCAGGTCCATCGGGCACTCGCCGCGCAGCGAGGCGAACCCGGAATGCATTTCGGCGGCCGCGGCGCGGGCAAAGGCCCGGGCCACCCGGTCCGTCGGCCACAAGCCGGCATCGGGGAACCGCTCGGCCAGATATTCGCAGATCGCCAGGGAGTCCGAGATCGTTACGTCCCCGTCCCGCAACGCCGGCACCAGGCCGGTTGCCGAATGCGCCAGGATCGCCGCCCCGTTCACCCCGTTCTCCTGGCGCAGCGGGATCAGCGTCTCGTCGAACGCAGCCCCGGTCTTCTTCAGCGCCAGCCACGGCCGCATCGACCACGTCGACCAGGCCTTGGTTCCGATCACCAGTTCCATCCGCTCATCTTCAATCGCCAACCCTGGGCGCCCCGCCCCCACGCCTATCCATTTCCGCGCCCAGGGGAAATGGCGGGGCCGCGCGCCTTACCGCTTCCCAGTCGTGGGCAAATGCGGGACGCTGCATCCACCGGCCGCCAGAGCCGCGTGGAGGATGCAACCATGGCCGATATCGCCAACCCCTCGCCGGAGGGGCTGATCGACGATGCGGTCCCGCGTCCCAATGATCCGCGCACCGATGATCCGCCGGTCTCCGACGCCTATCGCCGCTATGCGCTGTGGCTGCTGCTCTTGATCTATGTGGTCAATTTCCTCGACCGCCAGGTGATCAACATCCTGGCCGAGCCGATCAAGAACGACCTGCACCTGGCCGACTGGCAGCTGGGCCTGCTCTCGGGTTTCGCCTTTGGCATCGTCTACACCCTCCTGGGGTTCCCGCTGGCCCGCGCCGCCGACCGCCACAATCGTCCGGTGATCATCGCCTCGTGCCTGGCCGCCTGGAGCGTATTCACCGGCGTCTGTGGCCTGGCCCAGACCTTCGTCCAGCTGGTCGGCGCCCGCGCCGGCGTCGGCATCGGCGAGGCCGGCTGTACGCCCACCTCCCACGCGCTGATCGCCGACTATTCGCCAAAGGAAAAGCGCGCCTCGGCGCTGGCCTTCTATTCCATGGGCACGCCCATCGGCAGCCTGCTGGGGCTGGCCATCGGCGGGGCGATGAGCGACTGGCTGGGCTGGCGCAAGGCGTTCCTAGTCGCCGCCGTCCCCGGCCTGATCCTTGCCGTGGTGGCGCTGTTCACGCTGAAGGAGCCGCGCCGCAGACTGGCCGGCGCCACCCAGGCGGCCACCGCCAACCTGGCCACATTTGCCGAGACCTTCCGCTACCTGGCCGGCAAGCGCGCCTTCTGGTTCCTGGCCTTCGGGGCCGGCGTCCGCAGCTTCCTGGGCTACGGCCACGCCCCCTTCCTGCCCAGCTTCTTCTACCGGGTGCACGGCCCCGAGATCACCGCGCTCGCCCATCACTTCCACGTCGGCAAAGGCGCCTTCATCGGCCTGGCGCTGGGCCTGATCGGCGGGATCAGCGGCACCTTCGGCTCCTGGGTCGGCGGCCAGATCGCCGACCGCTGGGGTGCCCGCGACCTCAGGGTCTACGGCTCGGTTCCGGCCATCGCGGTGGTCTGCGGCGCGCCGCTGGCGGTGCTCATCTACACCACCGACAGCGCCGCCCTGGCGCTCGGCCTGACCAGCGTCACCGCCTTCCTGGGCACGCTGTGGTACGGCCCGGTCTATGCCTCCGCACAGGGCATGGTGCCCCAGCGCATGCGCGCCATGAGCGCCTCGATCATGCTGTTCGTGATCAACTTCCTGGGCCTGGTGATGGGCGCCCTGTGCATCGGCGCGCTGTCGGACATCCTCAACAAGGGCATGGGCCTCGGCCCCGCCGAAGGCGTCCGCTGGGCGCTGATCGTGTCCACCGTCGGCGGCACGATCTCCGCCCTACTGTTCTGGCTCGCCCGCAAAAACGTCCGCGAGGAGATGGTCAGTTAGATAAAGGGGGCCACGGAAAGCACGGACAGATCACGGAAAGCCGTGGAGTGACCCGTCTATCGATCGCGTGATGCGCGATCCCTCGGACCTTACGGCGAAGTGTCCGTTCGCGCAGGCCAGCTCCGCGCTTCCGTGCTCTTTCCGTGTTTTCCGTGGCTAAACTCTTCCCACGCCCTTTTCCCCGACGCGAGGGCGGTCGGCGCGACATATACGGACTGGATTTCGCCCCCTATCCCCCGTCCCCGCCCCCGGCTAACCTGCCGCCAACATCGCCACCCGCCAAGCGGGGGCCTCAGCCATCGTTCTTGGGGGAACGCCGAGTATGACCGACACCACCGCCGGCCCGGGCAGCAAGGCCGCCGCAACCTCCGCCGGGTCCGCCAAACCGTTCTATTCCGAGGGCTACAAGCGCCTGGTGCTGGCGCTGCTGGTCACCGCCTACACGTTCAACTTCATCGACCGCACGATCATCGCCACCATCGGCCAGGCGATCAAGGTCGACCTGAAGATCTCCGACACCCAGCTGGGCCTGCTGGGCGGGCTCTATTTCGCCCTGCTCTACACCCTCCTGGGCATCCCCATCGCGCGGTTCGCCGAGCGGTTTTCCCGGGTCAATATCATCTCCGGCGCCATCGTCATCTGGTCGGCCTTCACCGCGCTCTGCGGCCTGGCCACCAGCTTCTTCATGCTGGGGGCCTTCCGCTTCGGTGTGGGCGTGGGCGAGGCGGGCTTGTCGCCGCCGTCCCACTCGCTGATCAGCGACTACTACGAACCCAAGCGCCGGGCCTCGGCGCTGTCGGTCTATTCCTTCGGCATCCCGCTCGGCACCATGCTGGGGGCGATCATCGGCGGCTATCTGGCGCAGAACTTCTCCTGGCGCATCGCCTTCATGGTGGTGGGCATCCCCGGCGTGCTGGTGGCGATCGCCATCCGGCTGCTGATCAAGGAACCCCCGCGCGGCCATTCGGAGCCAGAGCAACCCCCGCTCTCGGCCGACGCCGTCAGCGTCGTCGAAGCTCCCAAGCCCGCTGCCTCGCTCGGCCAGGAGCTGCGCGAGATCGGCGCGGTGGCGCGCATCCTGTTCACCAAGTGGCCGGTGGTGAACATGGTGCTGGGGGTGACACTGGTGTCCTTCGCGGGCTACGGCGCGGGCCAGTTCATCCCGCCCTATTTCATCCGCACCTTCCATTTGAACTATGCTCAGGTCGGCCTGATCACCGGCCTGGCCGGCGGCTTTTCAGCGGGCATCGGCACCCTCTTGGGCGGGTTCCTCAGCGACCGGCTGTCGAAGCGCAGCCCGCGCTGGTACGCGCTGACCCCGGCCATCGGCCTGACCATCGCCACTCCGCTCTACATGTCGATCTACCTGGTCCCGACGTGGCAGCTGGCGACGCTGATCTTCCTGATCCCCGGGATCTTCGCCTACACCTACCTGGGCCCGACCTTCGGGGTGGTGCAGAACATGGTCGACACCCGCCGGCGCGCGACCGCCACGGCGATCCTGTTCTTCTTCCTCAACCTGATCGCGCTGGGCGGCGGACCGCCGCTGATCGGCTGGATGATCGACCATCTGGCCAGCTTCCACTTCACCCACCCCGACATGCCGGGCTTCTTCCAGGGGCTCTCCGGCTTCCTCGACGCCCCGCGCCAGCTGTTCCAGACCGCCTGCCCCGGCGGTGTCGCGCCCAAGGGCGGGCCGGCCGATCTCGACCTGGCCTGCAAGGGCGCCCTGGTCCTGGCCACCCGCCACGGCATCCTGATCGGCTACCTGTTTGGCCTGTGGGGCGCCCTCCACTACTTCCTGGCCTCTTTCGGCCTGAAGGAAGCCCTGGCCCAAGCCCGCGCGGATCGCGGCGAGGGCGACTAGTGTCCCGACGCAGTGATTATGACGGGTTGGTCGCATCCTAGGATGGGCAGGTCCTGGGGTGGGACGAGGAGTTGGATGGTGCGGGCGACGCCAGGCTGCTTTTCGATCAGGGCCAGCTGGTGGAGCGTCTTGAGCATCTGGTGGACTGACGGGGCGGTGACCCTGAAGGAGCGCTGGAAGTCGGCCTCGGCCGGCGGTTGATCTGCGAGTAGGCCCAGATGAAGGCGAGGTACTGGCCCTGTTTGTCGGTGAACTGCGCTGTCGCCACCATTGCCTCTCGGTCAAGCAATTGATTCATTGTCGATTCACCCACGATCCTGGGAGCTGTTCTCCCAGGCGTCAGAATACGAGCAAGAGGCGACAGGCCTTCTGGAACGGAGTTCCGGAGCCCCGCATCTACGAACTGACTTCGTTGAAAGAGGTGGCCCGCCCAGGTTCCACGCTTGGAGGCTGGGTGCCCATTTTGCGGCTGTTTTCCACTCTCGCTGGGGCGGCCCTTAGATAACGTCACTGGCCCCTCGGATTTGTCACTCTACCCCTTCTATTGGGGGGGCCGGGGGGACTTTTGACGGACGATCTAATGACGTTTGCGGGACATTCCACTCGCGGACGACGTCATTGAGGACAAAGGACGGCGTCACCCCATCCTTTCGATGTCACTCCGACGGCTGTGGCAGAGAGTCGAAACCCGGGCATCCATTCTGCGGGTCCCGATCCATCACCGTCGCGACCGGCGGAAGGAACCCGCAGATTCCCGCGCCCGCGGCGCCGGCGTCTCCTTCCTTGATCTTGAAGTGGCGGCAGCTGCCGCATGTACCTTCGTCGCGGCGATACAGGATCCGCTGGATCTCCGGATGGTGCTGGGGCGAGGTCGGAAGGGCGGGGACGCTCATATCCGGCAGCATGATCGTCGCGGTGCCGTGGGCACGGCTCATGGCGACGTCGCAGAGCATGAGGGCGAAGGCGTGGTGAGGATCCTTGCCGCGCTTCTCGACCCCCGTGCGGTAAAGCCGCTCAAGCTCGTTCACGCGCTTGGTGACGAGCGCGGTGCGCAGGTAGTGGGGAAAGACCCGCTCCTTCAGGATGGGCGCGTCGAAGCGTGCATCCTTTTCCCGCACCTCCTGAACACGGCCCCTCGGGTCGGGAAACAAGACATGGGTCATTGAGATGCGCCTGAGCGCGACCGACATCGCCTTGTATTGGTCGACGCGAACGGTGCAGCGATCCCGCGCCTCGGAGTCGGTGCGGCGTTGACTGATGCTGAGCGCGGGGCCGTCCCCCCACCTGGCGAAGCTTTCCTCCACCGGGCCATAGCTGGTGCAGAGGAACACCCGACCGCGGTGGTCCTCGAGGTTCGCGAACCTGTGGGCGTCGTTGTAATTTGGCAGGTGCTCGACCACGCAGATCTGCACGCCGAAATCCTTCATGAGCTGGGTGCAGCGTTCGAACGGGTCGAGGTCGTTGATCTCTTCGGCGTAGATCACTGCATGCCGGCCGTCTGGTAGGCGCTCCTTGATGACCACGCAGTTGAAGCCGCCCATCTGGTCGATGCCCATGAAGGTGTTGGTGGCGGTCGTCTTCCAGATGAGCCCCATGCGCGCGCCCTCCAGCACACAGGCATCGAGATGGGCCTGGCTCACGGGTAGCTCGTTGGGGTCCTGGTAAGGCTTGCCGAGCTTGCGGTTGTAGAAACTCTTGATGTCGTCGGCGTTTATGTAGGTCTCGTGCATTTCGCGGGCGCTCACGGTCGGCGAGAGCATCTGGTGGAAGTGGACGCTGATGATCTTGGGATCGGCTTGCGGATTTTCGGGCTTCCATTGGCCCTGCTGCGCGTGGTCGATCC
>JANXXA010000494.1 GCA_025350885.1 Phenylobacterium sp. | reverse complement strand
CTTCTCTTGGCCCGACGCGGAGGTCATTCGGCGGCCGAGATGAGGCAGCATCAGTCTCAAGCGGAAGGGGAGGGGCCGTCCGCAAGTTGTTTAGGTTTCTTGGACACCCGCCAGGCGCGGAAGGCTGGCTGGCTTCGCAGGCGGGTGTCTGAGAAAGCTCGAAGTCTGACCCGCGTGATGGCGGCGAGGGGCTATGGGGATTTGAGCTGAGCGCTGGTCCCATCGCGCCGCCTGGGTCGCGTCACGAGGTCGCCCAGACGGCGCTGAGGGATCGGTTGG
This sequence comes from Phenylobacterium sp., assembly GCA_025350885.1. Taxonomy (GTDB): domain Bacteria; phylum Pseudomonadota; class Alphaproteobacteria; order Caulobacterales; family Caulobacteraceae; genus Phenylobacterium. Next base: position 2,423 of record JANXXA010000494.1, on the reverse strand, counting down.
GCTGGTGCGGCGCCTGGGTGGCGGCTCATGAGGCTCGCCAGACTGTCCCAAGCTGGGGAGCGGCGCAGCCGTGGGGGTATCCAGCGCGGGGCCGGCGGCATGGAACCGTCGTGAGGGATGGGTCGCGCCGTGATCGTCATGAGCTGTCGATCCGGAAGACTGGTCTGGTCGGCGTGCTCAGCGGTGCGGCGCCGCGCTCGAAGATCTCGACGAGGATCATACGCCCGCCGCAGCAGGGGCAGGCGATGGGGGCCGGTACAGGCGCCTCGGGCTCAGCGCTGGCGTCGGCCGCGGCTGGCGGCGGCGCCTGGAGCAGCGCACGGGCCTTGGCCAGGTTGGCGGCGCGGGCGGTGTTGGTGATCAGGCCGTAGTGGCGGATGCGATGGAAGCCGTGGGGCAGGACGTGGATGAGGAAGCGGCGGATGAACTCGGCCGGCGCCAGGGTCATCAGCTTGCGGCGGGCCTGGCCGTCCTGGCGGTAGTCCTTCCAGCGGAAGGTGACGCCCCGGTCGTCGAAGCTGACGAGGCGGCTGTCCGATATGGCGACGCGGTGGGTATAGCGGGCCAGATAGGCCAGGACAGACCGCGGCCCCGCGAAGGGGCGCTTGGCATAGACCACCCACTCGACGCGGCGCAGCGGGGCCAGGCGGGCGCGGAAGGCGGCGCGGTCGGCGAGGCCCGCGAGCTGGCCGAAGAAGGCCAGGCGTCCCTCGGCATGGGCGGCGGCGAGCTTCTCCAGGAACAGCCGCCGGAACAGCCGGGAGAGCACGCGCACCGGCAGGAAGAATCGCGGGCGGCAGCTGACCCAGCGCTCACCGTCCAAGGAGAGGCCGCCGCCGGGGACGATGCAGTGGACGTGCGGATGATGGGTGAGCGCCGAGCCCCAGGTGTGCAGCACGGCGGTCAGGCCGATGCGGGCGCCCAGGTGTCTGGGATCGGCGGCGATGGTCAGCAGGGTCTCCGACGCCGCCTTGAACAGGGTGGCGTAGACCGCTGCCTTGTTCTGGAAGGCGATGTCGCCGATCTGCGCTGGCAGGGTGAAGACCACATGGTAGTAGGCCAGCGGCAACAGCTCGGCCTGGCGGGCCTCCAGCCAGCGCTGCGCCGCCGCCCCCTGGCACTTCGGGCAATGGCGGTTGCGGCAGGAGTTGTAGGCGATCCGCAGGTGATCGCAGTCCAGGCAGCGCTCGACATGGCCACCGAGCTCGGCCGTCCGGCAGGCCTCGATCGCCGACATCACCTTCAGCTGACCAAGGCTCAGATGTCCGGCCTGGGTGCGGCGGAAGGCCGGCCCATGGGCGCGGAAGATGTCGGCGACGTCCAGGGCCGGGCGCATCGGCCCGACCGCGCGCTCAGGCCGGCGGCGGCCGCAGCCGCAGCAGGTCCAGCGGACTGTCGATCCCGTCCAGGGTCTTGGCCGCGACGTGGGCGTAGACCGCCGTGGTCTCCAGCTTCTTGTGGCCGAGCAGGACCTGGATCACCCGCACGTCGACGTTCTGCTCCAGCAGGTGGGTGGCGAAGCAGTGCCGCAGGGTGTGCAGGCAGACCGGCTTCCTGATCCCGGCCGTCCTGACCGCCACGTGGAAGGCGCGGTTGAGCGAGCGCGGGGTGACCGCGTCGAAGGACGTCAGGCGGTTGGGAAACAGCCAGACAGGCGGGCGCGCCACCTTCCACCAGTTACGCAGCATGGCCAGCAGATGCGGCGAGAGCAGCGCGTCACGATCCCGCCGGCCCTTGCCCTGCTCGACGCGGATGCGCATGCGCCGGCTGTCGATGTCGCCGACCTTCAAGCCCACGACCTCCGATGCCCGCAGGCCCGCGCCATAGGCGACGCTGAGCGCCGTGCGCCACTTCAGCCCAGGCGCCGCCTCTAACAGCCGCGCGACCTCGTCGGGCGTCAGCACCACGGGCAGTCGCTGGGGCTGGCGGACGATCGGGATGTAGTCCACCGCCTCCGGCCGCTTCAGCGTCACCCGGAAGAAGAACCGCAGCGCCACCATGGCCCCGTTGATGCTGGCCGGGGCCAGGCCGCTCTGCGTCAGGTGCAGCTGATAGCGCCGCACGTCCTCTATCGTCAGCTCGCCGGGCGTCATGCCGCAGTACCGGCAGCAGGACCGCACCGATCGGATGTAGGTCTGCTGGGTCCGCGGATCGAAGTTGCGGATGGTCATGTCTTCCACCATCCTGCGGCGCAGCGGGTGGATCACGTCTTCGGGCATCACTCGTCTCCTGTCTCGAGGAGGACGTGGCCGACCCACGCTCCTCTTCAGACAGGAGAACCCCGCTGCTCATCATCGCCGAACAGACAACCCATCCCGCGCTAGCGGGTTAGTACTTCGACCCAAGGCTGTGTAAAAACTCAGACCGCGAGAATTTCGGCGCAACAATTTACCTGAGATCGCCTCTACCGGACCGGCGAACGC
>JANXXA010000444.1 GCA_025350885.1 Phenylobacterium sp. | reverse complement strand
CTCACTTGCGGCCAGATCGCGTCGGATGCGGGATGAGGACCGGTACTGAGCCTCTGTCTCGATACCGCCGCGCTCAGCGATAGTGTTTGGCCGTGAGCCGTCCGATCCGCGCCTCGATCCGCGCCACCTCCCGCCTGACGGCGCCCAGGGGTTCGCCCGCCAACGCCAGATCGGCGACATGGTCGATGTCGAAGGCCAGCCGGTCGAGACGCCAGCGCCGCGCCGCGATGACCATGGCGCGGAACTCCGCCTGCGTGCGCATCCACCCATAGACCACCTTGGCCGAGGGCATGGCCGGATCGGCATTGATCGCCATCATCGTCTGGCCCCGGCGCAGCCGCGCGCAGATCGCCTTGCCCACCGCGTCGCTGTAACTGCACGGCCGGCCCCGCCGCCACCAGCGCCTGCCATCCACCTTGGCCTTGTGCGCCGGCCAGAACGCCTTGGCCGCCGCCCGCTGCGCCACCCGCCGCACATAGGCCTCCGATTGCCGCGCGCGCAGCGCCCGATACCGGTCGGCGAATTCCGGGTTCACCTTCACCCACTGGAACACCGTGCAATAGGCCGGCATCCGCGGATCTTCGGTGATCCGCCGGATGGTCTCCCCGGCCTCGATCCGCGTCAGGATGAACTCGCCCATCTCCCAGGTGAACGCCGAGGCCTTTCCGCCGGGCGTGTGATCCATGGGCGGGATCCATTCATAGACCACGTGCAGCGGGTCGATGGCGTCTGGCATCCAGGCACCATAACACCGACGGCGAAAAGAACAAAGAAAGAACGATCCGCCGTTAGGGGGTTACCGATCCCCCAGCCAATCCTCACTCCGCAGGCCGTCCACCCGGCGAAACTCGCCGAGATTTCCCGTCACCAGCACCAGGCCCCTCGACCGCGCGTGTCCGGCGATCAGCAGGTCATAGCCGCCGATGGGCGTGCCTTTCCGCTCCAGGTCCGCGCGGATGTCGGCGGCGTGGTCGGCGGCCGGGGCGTCGAAGGCCAGCACCTCCATCCGCCCGACGAAGCGTTCCACCTGCGTACGATGATGCTGCGGACGCGCCGATTTCGCCGCCCCGTGCAGCAGTTCGCTCAGCACGATGGTCGAGGTGCAGAGCCCGTCGGCCTCGAGGTTGAACCGCTCGCGCAGGGCGCCGGGCCGGTCGCGCAACACGGCGATACACAGGCTGGTGTCCAGCAGATAGCGCAGCATCAGAACCCGTCGCGCGTCTGGGCGGACGGCTGGTCACGCGGGCCCAGATCGACGCCGGGCTGATCGAAAAAATCGTCCCACGAGGCGTCGGACGGCGCCACCACCCGGCGGTTTCCGTCCCGCAGCACGGTGACCGACGTCACCCCGCGCGGAAACGCGACCTCCTTGGCCAGACGCAGCGCCTGGGAGCGGTTGGACAGAAACAGGGTCGTGCGGGCCATGGTGACCTCGGAGGGATATGGCGTATGTATATCCCAATCCGCGAATGCGGCAAGTCGGGAGGGTCCCGGTGCCTTGGTTGCACGTCAGAGATCGTCGTAGGCGGCGTCTTCGGGATTGTCCCAGACCGCCGCGAGAGACGGCTGGCTGGCGGCCATGAACGGTTTGACGTCGATCCTGTCGGCGCGGGCTCGAGCCTGCGCGATCTCATAGCTGGCCTGCATCCGCAGCAGGGTGTCCATGCTGAAGCCGAATGCCTTTTCCAGGCGCACAGCCATGTCCGACGAGACCGCCGTATGGCCGTTCAGAAGCTCCGACAACGCCTGGCGCGAAACCCCCAACACCCTTGCCCCCTCCGTGACGCTCAGTCCATGCGCCTCGATGATCTCGCACTTCACGAAGAAGCCGGGGTGGGGCGGTGCTTTCATACGCATGTGGGTCACCTTGCTAATGATAGTCCTCGAAATCGATATCCTGCAGGACGCCGTCCCCATCGACGCGGAATGTCAGTCGCCAGTTCTTTGTGACGAACAGACTCCAGACGCCCTTCCGGTCTCCGGTGAGCTGATGGGCGCCCCACTTCGGTGGCCCCTTCAGCTCCTCAACCCTGGCCATATCCTGCAGGAAGGCCAGCATGAGCCGCAGCTTGGCGACCGAGGTGGCGTCCACCCTCGAGGCGTCATCGTCCTCGAAAAGCCGCTTCAGGCCTTTGTGGGCGAAGCTGCCAATCTCCATGAGAGATAGATAACGTCAAACCCCGTCGCCCGTCAACTGTCGGTTGACGGTCTGGCGAAGGGAGCGACCGGATAGGGAGGGTTCAACCTGTCCCTGAATTCCCGAGAGAAGGTGGCGGCGACGCCGACGGATGAGGATGATTCAGCGCCTTGAACCGCGACGCCGCGAGCGATCGCGATGCGATCATGGCGCATGTCACCAAAATTCGCGGGTTTTGCTTGGACACTTCGAAAGCGAATTGCTTGCTGGTGGAAAAGGATTTCGATCCCAAACTCGAAGAGGCAATGGGCGAGCTAGTTGACCTGAAATTCGTTCACCACGTGAAGTCTCGTGTCACTGTGCGAAGTCGCGAAGGCAGGTTGTTTGATGCGTTTATGCTTGATCTAAGCTTCTATACAGGTGAGCGCGCACGTCGCGGCTTCGATATGATAGAATTCTGGAGAACGGACGATGCCGACGCGCTGAGGAAGGCCGGTTTGATTTATGCCGAGGCGAGCAAGGCCGTCTAGGGTCAGCCAACCCAAATAGGAACCCCGCCAGCGTCACCGCCAGCGGGGCCTCTCAGCTCACACCCACGCCTCGAGCCGCGCTCCCCACGCGGCCCGGAGCGTCGGCGTCTCAGTACCCCTGGATGCGGGCGTAGCGGTCCCGATGGAACGCCTGGTTGCCGAACGC
>JANXXA010000432.1 GCA_025350885.1 Phenylobacterium sp. | reverse complement strand
CCGCCAGCGCCGCCTTCGGCCCGACCCCCTGGATGGTCTTCAGCATGACGAAGGCGCGGCGCTCATTGCGGTCGAGAAACCCATAGAGGGTCATGCCGGTCTGTTCGCCCCACTGGCTTTCGATATGCAGGGTGGCCGCCTCGCCCATCGCCGGCAGGCGGGAAAGCGTGCGCGAGCCGCAGCGGACCACATAGCCGACGCCGGCGACGTCGATCAGCGCCTCCTCCTCGCCCACCTCGGCGACGACGCCCCACAGCCGGCCGATCATGGACTGCTCCTGTCCCCGGCACGGTCTACGGGGCCGCGCCCCTCCGTTGGCCGGGGATGACGAGCTTCAATGTGAATCACGTTCAGCATCTGTTCCAGCATGCCGTAAACCGCGTCGCGCCGCTTGAAAATCCTCAACGTCCCGCGATCAACTGGTGGCTGCCCGGCCCCATCGGTAACCAGACCTTTTGACCACAACCAAATCCGCGCTAGCCTCGCCGGCGGGGAATTCATCGCATGACCGACACCGACGCGCACCGGCCGCCGCATCCGGCGCTCTATCTGGTGCTCTACCTGCCATTCGGCATCGCCTCGGGCTATGTGACGGTGACGCTGGCCTGGCTGCTGAGCCACGCCGGCGCCAGCGTGGCGGCGATCGCGGCGCTCGCCGGCATGGCGATCATTCCCAACACCTGGAAGGTCATCTGGTCGCCGCTGGTCGACACCACCCTGACGGCCAAGGCCTGGTTCATGATCGGGCTGGTGGGCTCGGCAGCGAGCCTCGCCGGCATCGCCCTCCTGCCGCTCAGGATCGACCTGCTCCCGCTGTTTGGCTGGCTGGTGCTGGCCAGCAGTGTCGCCGGCACGCTTACCGCGATCGCCGTGGACCGCCTGATGGCCTTCGATGTCCCCGACGCCCTGAAGGGCCAGGCGGGCGGCTGGAGCCAGGCTGGCAACCTTGGCGGGGTGGGCCTTGGCGGAGGGGTCGGGCTCTGGCTCGCCCAGCACACCGGTCATCCGTGGATCGCCGGCGCCGTGCTGGCCGCGGCCAGCCTGGCCTGCGCCTGGCCGCTGTTCCGGCTCATCGAGCCCGGGCGGCTGGCCGACGGGCGAAGTTACATCGCGACCCTGGTGGAGACCGGGCGCGACGTCCTGGTCCTGATCCGCACGCGGATTGGCCTGCTGGCCTGCTTCATCATGCTGCTGCCGATCGGCGCAGGCGGTCTGCAATCGCTGTGGGCCGCCATCGCCAAGGACTGGGGCGCCGGCGCCGACGAGGTGGCGCTGGTGGGCGGCCTGCTCTCGGGCCTGGTGTCGATACCGGGCTGCATACTTGGCGGCTACATTGCCGACCGCATCGACCGTAAGAAGGCCTATGCAATCTTCGGCATCGCGCTCTCGGTCGTGGCGCTGGCCATGGCGTTCGGGCCGCGCACACCGGCAGCCTTCCTGGTCTTCGCCTGTTTCTACAATTTGACCGTCGGCTTCTGCTACGGGGCCTATTCGGCGGTGACGCTGGAGGCCATCGGTCGCGGCGCGGCGGCCACCAAGTTCAACCTCATCTCGTCGCTCTCCAACATTCCGATCCTGGTGGTCACCCTGGTGGACGGCTGGGCGGAGACGAAATACGGCGCCACGGGCATGCTGCTGACCGAGGCGGCCCTGGGCGCGGTCGGCGTGGCGATCTACGGCGCTGTGGCCCTGGCCACGCGCGGGATGAGCTGGGGCGTGCTGTTCGGCAGGGGCAAGGTGACGTCCCCTTAAAGGAGGCGGCGGGCTGAGAGCCAGGAATTCGAAGGTCAGGCTGTCGCGGGCCGAAGATCAGGCGGCGCCGAGGAAGGTCCTGGCCCGCCTCGCGTGGGCATGCGCGATGGCCACGGCCAGCGCGTCGGCGGCGTCGGCGGTGGTGACGCCGGCGGTGGGCAGCAGGCGGGCGATCATGAAACCGACCTGGGATTTGTCGGCCGCCCCGGTCCCCACCACGGCCTTCTTGACCACGGTGGCGGCGTATTCGGCGACAGGAAGCCCGGCGCGCGCCGGCGCGAGCAGGCAACAGGCGCGCGCATGGCCGAGCTTCAGCGCCGACTGGGCGTTGGTGTTCATGAAGGTCTCTTCCACCGCAGCCTCCCGCGGGGCGTGGGCGTCGATGACCCCGGCAATGGCCTCGAACAGCACCAGCAGCCGCTCGGCGAACGGCAGGCCTGAGTCCGGGGCGATCACCCCGTGGGCAATGTGCGTCAGCCGCGCGCCCTCGATCGCCACCACCCCCCAGCCGGTGCGGCGAAGCCCCGGATCGAGCCCGAGAATGCGGACGGAGTGATTCGCAGCGTTCATTGTCTGTTGCAGTGTGGCGCAGCTGGAGGCGTTGGGGAAGGCCGGACACGATCCCTGGCGGCGCACGTCGGTTCAGGGCCCGCTCAATCGCTGGATATCGCGGAGCAGATTGTGAAGGGCCGCAAGCTCGACGCCGCCGTGGGTACGATCCGCAAGCGCGTGGGCGCGCGCCTGTGGAAGCTGCGGGCGAAGGGGTGGCGGCCGGCGTGACGGTTATCGGTCGCTTAAGGCGGCTCAGACAGCTTCGGTGTTACGTGCTAAGAATCACCGTCAGATGCTCAGCCCGGAAGGCTACCGTATGGACGCCCTAGACGAGCAAATCGCGGCCTATGAAGGGCTGCTTCCTAGCATCAAGCGAGAGTACGGCTCCGTGTGGGCTCTGGTGGCACACCGCGAGTTGGTTTCAACCTTTAGGGAATTCGCCGCCGCGTCGAGGTACGCCCGCGAGCACCTTGGCGGTGAACAAGTGCTGATCCGTCACACGGACGAACAGCCAGCCGAGACGGCTCCGTTTGTGCATATCGGCGCCTAGGTTCGGCGAGTTGGCTTGGCGGTCGTGGGTAACAGGCCCCGAGATTGACCTGACCGTAGCGCCTACGAGCGGCCCGACGCAGGTGGCGGTCGGCATCGTTGACACTGGCGCGTCCGTGATCTGCCTTGATCGACGCATACCGGTGCAGCTTGGTCTGCCGGCGACCAATCGAAAGCCGATGCAGATGGCGGATGGCACGACTGTGCAGGCTATCGGATACGCCGCCCGCCTGATCATACCGGCGCTTGGGTTCGATGATGAGTTCGAAGTCTTTGGCGTCTCGATGAAGTACCCCAGTTTTCGGGTGCTGATCGGGCGCTCGTTCTTGCGTCGATATAACGTGAATTACAACGGCCCGGCTGAGCGGTTCGAATTCCACGAGATCAGCCAGCCACTCCACGAAGAGCACCCCGACGGCTGAGCCGTTCACCGCTGCCAGTACTCTGAAGCCTCCCTCCAGCTTGGTTCCCGACGAAGACATAACGCGATACGTCGTCGCTCACATTCATGAGAGCCAAGCCACCTAGGGCGGCCAACATCCCGACTATCGCTACCCCAAACACGACCCGTCGCAGCTTCCAATGATCTAGGCCACCGAGGCCGGCGGTGCTCGCGGCCTCCTTGGTGGGCTTGCGACCGAATACCGAGACATCGCACTGAATTTTTGGAGATGGGCGGACCTCGTGAGACACTGTGGGGATGGCTTCGCCGCCCCGTTTCACGTCAAGGCGCACGCTGGCGCCGCAGCAGGCGCCCGGGCTCTATGTGTCGACCTATGACGTGAGGCTGGGCGCGGCGATCTGTCGGCGGCTGGCGGCCGGGGAGAGTCTGCGGGCGATCTGTCGGCATGACCCTGAGATGCCGACCGAGAAGACGGTGTGGAACTGGGCGCGGGCGCATGCGGAGTTCCGGCTGATGAAGGACCATGCGATGGGCGTCGCGCGGGCCGCGTCGCTGGCGGCGCAGGGGGCGCGGGATGCGGCCAGCCGGGCGGCCGTGCGCCGGCGGGCCTGGAACGCCGGCTTCGACGGCTATTGCCAGGGCGTCGCTGACGAAATCCTGCTGCGGGTGATGCGTGGCGAGGGGTTGAGCGAGGTCTGTCGCGACCCCGACCTGCCGTGCGTGGGCACCGCCTACAACTGGATGCGGCGGTATCCCGATTTCCTGGAGCAGTACCGTCGCGCCAAGGCCCTGGCGCCGGAGATCATGCTGGAGGACGCCTGCGAGGACCTGCCCTGGCTCGGCGAGCGGGCGTCCTGGCCGATGCTGCGCCGCACGGTGCGGGCGGTGGACCGGCGGGCCGGGCGCCGGTCGCTGAAGCGCTATGCGCCAGCCTCGGCGGGGGGACCGGCGGGGGGAGCCGAGGGCGCTGCGAGTGACGCTTAAAGCCGCGGATGGCTCTACCGAGGTGCTTTACGAGGGCTGATGTCGCAGCTGGCCGCGACGTGCCGCGGCGTCCGGAGGTCTCGCGCCGATCGCCGTTCATCCGGCGTTCAAGTCACCGGTCGGAAAGCTGGCTGCGGCGGGGCGGGGACGGGCCGCGCCGCCGAAGCCGGGGCGCCAGGCTTTGCAACCTTTTCTCCCCCCACCCGTATTCGTAGTCACGGTTGTTTGGGGATCCTAAGGCGTATGCGTGACCAGGAAATCTACCAATTGGTCGGTCGACGCCTGCGGGCGCGGCGGCGGCTGCTGGCGCTGACCCAGGGCCAGGTGGCTACGGCCTGCGGCCTGCGGTTTCAGCAGATCCAGAAATATGAGGCCGGGATCAACGCCATTTCGATCGCCCGGCTGCTGATGCTGTCGCGGGTGCTGAAGACTCCGCTGACGGAGTTGCTGCACGGGTTGCAGGAAGCGGCTCAAGGGAATGGCGAAGACGCGATGGCCGACGAGGTCCCGCGCCGCCGCCCCCAGCCCGCAGGGGTTGAGTTGGGCGCCTGAAATCCGGGCCTGTCACGAAAGCCCCGGCGTAGTCGCCCCAGCCGACCCACTCGACTATCCGACAATCAACATCTCATGGCCCCACCAGAGCGGGCTTTTCGGCAGGTCGATGAAGCGCCGCTCGTCCTCCAGCAACAGCGCGGCGGCGGTGCGGGCGTCCGGCCGCTCGGCGTTGGCCGCCAAGGCGTCAAGACTGTCGAACCACAGCTCGGCGACGCCATCATATTCGGGTGGAGCCTGGCGGCTGACACGCAGGGGCGCGCTGAGCTCCACCGACAGGCTGTGCAGCTGGGAATAGCGGCGGATGCACAGCATTTCGGCGACACTGGCGACCAGCGGCGCGTGGGTGTTGCGCCAGTAGTCCTGGAACCCCTCGCGGCTGAGGTGCGGCAGGCGGGTCAGGCAGAAGGTCAGCTTGATCATCGAGGGGTCCAGCGCGGGGAGAGCCCGCCGAGCTTGCGCGCATGCCAGCCCGGCGGGAAGCCCCCCGACCGTGGACCTCAGGCGGGGAGACGATGCGGGTGGCGGCGGCGCAACACCGCGCCGATCCCGCCGAGACCGGCGATCATCAGGCCCCACGTAGCGGGCTCGGGGACGGGCCCGCCCGTGCCGGGCGGCACCAGCTCGAACACGTCACGGGTGAAGGTGCAGGCGGCGTCGTGGCTGGCGCAGGTCCTGGCGATGGTGGAAAAGCCGAAGGTCGAGGTCGCCGGGTCATAGCCTTCGAACTCGAAGACGGCGTTGTAGAAGCTGTAGATCCCCCCGCGCACCGCGCCGGCCGCCGGATTGAAGGTCCCGAACAGGAAGCTTTTCGACGCGCCGGGCTCCAGGTCGAAGCTCACCGGATTGATGAAGCTGGGCGACGCATAGTTGAAGCTGAAGGCATATTCGCCGGGGCCGCAGCCTGAAGTGAACGTGCCGCCGCACTCATAGCCGTTGTTGAGGAACACCCGCGGGAAACCGGCGACCGCGGGCGGCAGGGTGGCGGGCGAGACGATCGCGCCGCTGGCGTCGGTGATCAGGGCGTCCGACGCCGCGTCGAGCGACAGGGTCACCCAGATCGGGATCGCGACATTGTTGGCGACCGTGGCCGACGGTGTGTCGAAGCTGAGCGTGCCGATCACCGCGGCCTGCGCCTGGGAGGCGGCGCCGAGCGCGACAAGCGCCAAGCCGGCGGCCAGGGCGGTGGAACCAGGAAGACGCAACATCGGGTGATCACTCCGGAACTCGGGACAGTCTGGCGAACCACACATCACGCTGGAGCCGGCGGCGATACCTCCCGGATCGGGGAGGGTGACGGGGCTTTGGGGCTCTCATTCGCCAAAAGAACAGGCCCGCGACCGGGGCGGGGTCGCGGGCCTGGCTGTTGGCCGCCGGGCTGGGGAGCTTCGGGGCGGCCGGCGTGGCGTGGGAGGCGCCTCGCGTTCTATTCTACGCAGTCTGGAGGGATTCAGACGCGGCTGGCGATGCGAAGGTGTGGAGCGGTCCTTTCGTTCACGGCGCCGACGGCGGGGAGGTCGCGATCAGCGCGCAGGGCGGCAGTGATCGCGCCGGGGGTCTGGGCGTGGACCGTGGTGGTCAGCGCCACGAGCGGCAGGGAGCCGAGCGCCAGGGTGGCGATGCCGGCGACTTGGGCGATGAAGTTCTTCATGGGTCTTGTCCCTGGTTCGAATGTGCGTGGCGGTGTCAACCGCCGATGACCAGGGAATACTGAACGATGCTGTGCAAGTCCCGTGAAGATTGCGTAATGACGCCGAATTCACAAACCTGACGACAATTCATTACATGAACGACCTGTAATCCTTGTCGTGCACGGGAGCCTTTTCTCCGCCGGCGCCGCGGGCGCGACGTTCGAGCGCTCTTGCCGAGCCCGGGCGGATAGGGAGAGTGGCTTTCAACCCGCCGATCTTCAGGACACCCCATGGCCGACGAGATGATTTCCCTGGGCGCCAAGCTGGCGCAGCACGCCCGGTTCCAGCCGAACGCGCCGGCGGTGAGCTGCGGCGAGACCACGCTGACCTATGCCCAGCTGCACCGGCGGACCAATCGGCTGGCGCGCGGACTTGCGGCGCTGGGTGTGAAGCACGGCGATCTGGTCACGCTGGGCCTGCCCAACGGGGTGGGGTTCGTCGAGGCCTGCTATGCGATCTGGAAGCTTGGCGCGACGCCGCAGCCGGTGTCGTTCCGCCTGCCGAAGGGCGAGCTGCAGCAGATCGCCGAACTGGCCGAGACGCCCCTGGTGATTGCCGACTTCCAGCATGCGATCGACCGGCCGCTGGTCACCCTCGCCGACATCGCGGCCCGCGCCGACGATGATAGCGACCTGCCCGACGCCACCGCGGCGATCGCCAAAGCCCCCACCAGCGGCGGCTCAACCGGGCGGCCCAAGCTGATCCTGTCGGGCCAGCCGGGCGAGACCCTGGCGCAGACGCCGGAGATCGGCGGCTGGCGGATGAAGCCCGATTCCATCGCCGTGCTGCCCGCGCCGCTCTATCACAACGCCGGCTTCGGGATGATGATGGCGGCCATCGCCATGGGCTGCCACATGGTGGTGATGCCCCGGTTCGACCCGGAGGCGACCCTGGCCGAGATCGAAACGCGCCGCGCCACCTGGGTCTATCTGGTGCCGACCATGATGAACCGCATCTGGCATCTGCCGGACGCCGCGCGGGCCAGGCACGACCTGTCGTCGCTGGAGACCCTGTGGCACCTGGCCGCCCCCTGCCCTGCGTTCCTCAAGGAGGCGTTCATCCGCTGGATCGGACCGGAGGTGGTGATGGAGCTCTATGCCGGCACCGAGGCGCAGGCCGTGACCATCATCTCCGGCGCGGAGTGGCTGGAGCACCGGGGGTCGGTCGGCAAGGTCAGCGTCGGCGAGATGAAGGCTGTCGGCGAGGACGGCGCCGACCTGGGCCCGCGCGAGGTGGGCGAGATCTATATGCGCCGACCGGAAGGCAGCCCGCCGACCTATCAGTACCGAGGCGCGACGGCCAAGGTGATCGAGGGCGGCTGGGAGAGCCTTGGCGACATCGGCTGGTTCGACGAGGAGGGCTATCTGTACCTGGCCGACCGGCGCACCGACATGATCCTGGTGGGCGGCTCCAACGTTTATCCCGCCGAGATCGAGGCGGCGCTGGAGGAGCATCCGGCGGTGCAGTCGGTCGCGGTGATCGGCCTGCCCGACGACGATTTCGGCGCCGCGATCCACGCCATCGTCCAGGCCCAGGGCGCGGTGACGCCGGAGGACCTGAAAGCCCATCTGGCCGACCGGCTGGTCAGCTACAAACAGCCGAGATCCTACGAGTTCGTCGATGAACCGCTGCGCGACGACGCCGGCAAGGTGCGGCGCTCGGCGCTGCGCGACGCACGGATCAAGCCGGCGGAGACGGCCGCTTAGCGCGACATCCAGGGTTTGGATTTCGACGAGGATCGGGCGGCGGCGGCCTGTTGGCGCTGGAACTTGCCGCCCCTGGGGGGCTTGGGCCGGGCGTCAATGGCGGCGGTCTTCAGCCGCAGCGCGCGCTGGATCGGGGTCTCGTCGGCAGGTACGGCGGCCGGGCGCGGGCCTTCGGCGGCGGAATGATCCTCGGGCATCACTCAAGTCCTTCACGCTGGCGCCGACTGGCTCCGGCTCTTACGGTTTGCGCAAGGTTAAGCCAATCCGCGCTAAAAGGCTCCCATGGCCCGCCGCCGTCAGAAGATCTGGATCACCCGAGCCCAGCCGGGGGCCGAGGCCACCGCCGACCGGGTCCGCGCGCTGGGGCACGAGGCGCTGATCGGCCCGTTGCTGGCGGTGCGCAATCTTGACGACATCGCCGTCGATCTGACCGGGGTCGCGGCGCTGGCCTTCACCAGCGCCAACGGCGTTCGCGCCTTTGCCGAGCTGTGCGCCGAGCGGGCGCTGAGGGTCTTCGCGGTCGGCGCGGCCACTGCCCAGGCGGCGCGCGCGGCGGGATTCCGACTGGTGCTGTCGGCCGACGGTGACGTCGACGCCCTGGCCGAGGGCATCGGCCAGCGGCGGAGCGAACTGCGCGGCTGCGTGCTGCACCCCGGCGCCGCCGAGCCGGCCGGGGACCTGGCCGGCGCGCTGGAACGCCTGGGCGTCGAGGTGCGCCGCCTGATCCTCTATGAGACCGGCCCGCTGAAGCTGGATGCGGAAACCGCCGCCCGGCTGGTGCTGAGCGACGCGGTCCTGCTGCACTCCCCGCGCGCCGCCCAGGTGCTGGCCGCGCTGCTCAAGAGCCACCCCGCGCCCGGCTTGCGGGCGTTGGGCCTGTCCAAGGCGACGGTCAGGCCGCTGTCGCGCACGCCGCTGGCCGAGCGCGCCTTCCCGTCCATGCCGCTCG
>JANXXA010000431.1 GCA_025350885.1 Phenylobacterium sp. | reverse complement strand
CCACGGCACCTATCCCTATGTGACGTCGTCCAACACCGTGGCCGGACAGGCGGCGGCCGGTTCTGGCCTGGGGCCGAAGGGCGCCGGCTATGTGCTGGGGATCGTCAAGGCCTACACCACCCGGGTCGGCGGCGGACCGTTCCCCACGGAACTGGAAGATGAGGTCGGCCAGCATCTGGCGACGGTGGGCCGCGAGGTCGGCACGGTCACCGGTCGAAGCCGCCGCTGCGGCTGGTTCGACGCCGCCCTGGTGCGCCAGTCGGTGGCGCTGAACGGTATCAGCGGCATCGCGCTGACCAAGCTCGACGTGCTGGACGGCCTGGCGACCCTGAAGATCTGCACCGGCTATCGGCTCAAGGGCCCCGATGGCGACGAGCGTGACCTCAGCTATCTGCCGGCCGGTCTGAAGGCGCAGTCCGCGCTGACCCCGGTCTATGAGGAGATGGAGGGCTGGTCGGGAACCACCCAAGGCGCGCGGTCATGGCGCGACCTGCCGGCCAGCGCGGTCAAGTATGTGCGCCGTATCGAGGAGCTGATCGGCGCGCCTGTCGCTCTGCTGTCGACCAGTCCACAACGTGACGACACGATACTGATGCGCGATCCTTTCCAGGACTAAACCCCTGGTCGAAGTCAGTTTTTGTCAAGGCGTTCTTTACTTGCGGCAGGTTAGACAGGCGCCATAGCCGGAGCGCGCGGGCCTTGTTCAACGCAGACGCCAAGATCATCCAGCGGATGACGCCGATGTTGCAGCGGGTGATGATCGTCGATCCGCAACCCGCCGGCGCGCGGCTGATCGGCGAGTTGATGCGCGACATCGCCCGCTCGCAGATCTGGACCGCCGAGACCCACGACAAGGCTATCCGGCTGGCCGCCAGCTACGATCCGCACGTGATCTTCGTCGATCTGGGGCCGGCCCCCCTCGACGGTGTGGCCTTCACCCGTGAACTGCGCCGCAGCCGCCTGTCGGCCCGCTACGCTCCGGTGATCATGGTCACCGGCCAGGCGACCGCCGCCGGCATCCTGGCGGCGCGCGACGCGGGTGGACATGAGTTCCTGCGCCGGCCGTTCACCATGAAGGATCTGCTGCGCCGTCTCGAGGCGGTGACGCTGCGTCCGCGCGACTGGGTCGAGGCGGTGGACTATGTCGGCCCCGACCGGCGCCGCTTCAACTCCGGCGACTACGCCGGCCCGCTGAAGCGCCAGTCCGACACCGGAACGACATCCGACGCCGAACGCCTGGCCCAGGCGCTGAAGATCCTGCGGTCGGCGATCGCCGCCGTCGCCAGCGACCCGACCCAGGCGATGCGCGCGCTGCAGGCCCAGGTCGCCGATCTGCGCAAATGCGGCATGAGCATCGCCGACTTGAAACTGACCAGCGCGGCCATCGACTTCGGGCGATACCTGGACGAAATCGAGGGCAGAGGCGCGCCCTACGACCGCGCGGGCCTGGAGGCCAAAGCCGGGGCGCTCCTGGCCTATCTGCCGACGGACGAGGCGGTGGCGGCCTGAGGGCAGGGCCTTGCGCTGAAGGCTCTCACTCGCCACCATAAGTAGGCATGCAACGCATTCGCGCATTTCTTGGCTTTGTCGCCGCGATCATCCTGCTGATCGGAGGAACGCCGGCCAGCGCCTCAGCCAGCGCGTGCAACCCCTGCCCGCCGGATTGCCGGATGATGGCGTCGATGGCGAATGCGGCGGGCGACCCTCACGTTCAAACACCGGCGAGGTCAGGCCAGACACCAGGAAAGTCCGGGAACGCCGAGACCCCTTGCAAATCCAGTGTGTGCCAAGGCGCTTTCGTCGCCCCGCTTGCCGTCGCCTCGGCCGTCGAAACCGCCTGGCTGGCGCAAGCCGCCGAGCACGACCCGCTCGGCAGGATCGCGGCGCCCTCGCGGCCCCCCGAACCGACATTGAGACCTCCCATACAGCTCTGATTCCGTGCGACCCGGCGGTCTCCACCGCCGGCCCCTGGCGCATGTGCGCCGTCAGCAGGACTTCAAGAGCATGTCTCCCGTTCAATGGCTGCCGACCCTCGTGGTCGCCGCGGTCCTGGCGAGCCCGGCCCACGCCGGATCGCTGACGTTCGCCCAGGCGCTTGATCGCGCCGTCGCGGGCGCGCCGAGCCTCCAGGCCGCCGCGCTTCAGACCGAGGCCGCGCGGGCCTCCGCGCGCGCCGCCGGCGCCTTGCCTGATCCGAAGCTGAACCTCGGCGTGGAGGGCTTCCCGATCTCCGGGCCGAACGCGGGTCATCCGTCGCGCGACGACTTCTCCGACGTGAAGGTCGCGATCATGCAGGAGGTGCCGAACAGGGGACGCAGGCGGGCGGCGGTGGCCGGCGCCACGGCGGTCATAGCCCAGGCCGAGGCCGCGCGCCTGGTGGAGGTGCGGAAGGTCAGGGTCGCCACCGCCCTGGCCTGGATCGACCTTGCCTATGCCGGACGCCGCCTCGCCGCCATCGATCAGGTCCTGACCAGCCTGCGCCCGCTTTGGGAGGCGCAGCCGTCCGCCGTCGCGGCGGGCAGGCAGCGGCCGGCTCAGGCCCTGTCGCAGATCCAGATGCGCGCAACGCTGGAGGACAGGCGCAGTGAACAGGTCGCCAGCCTCGCCCGCGCCCGGGCCGAGCTGACGCGGTGGACCGGCGAGGCCGCGCCCTCCGTGGTGGGCGCGCCGCCGGAGTATCCGATCGACGCCAGCCGATTGCGGGCGGCGCTGGAAACTAACCCCACGCTGCTCGCCTTTCGCTCGGCCGCCTCCCGCGCCGACGCCGAGGTGGGGGCCGCCCGCGCCGCCGAACGGCCGGACTGGGGATGGGAGGTCGCCTACCAACGCCGCGATCCGCGGTTCGGCGACATGCTGTCGGCCGGGATCACGGTAAGCCTTCCGCTGTTTGCCAGCACGCGACAGGAACCCTTGCTGGCCGCGCGGCGAGCCGACGCTTCCCGGGTCCATGCCGACCGGGAGGATGCCGGGCGGGGTCTGGCGGCCCAGCTCGACTCCGATCTTGCCGACCACGACATGCACCACGATCAGTGGATGCGCACGACGGGAACGGTGGTTCCGGCAGCCCAGCGTCGGGCCGACCTCGAAACCGCGAGCTACGCGGCCGGCACGGCGACTCTGGCCGATGTCCTCGACGCCATGACGGCGCTGGCCGACGCCAAGCTGACCGCCCTGGAGCGCCAGGCGATGGTCGTCCGCGACGGCGCGCGGATCGTCCTCACCTACGGGAGCGACCAATGAACCCCCGGCTGATCCTTCTCGCGGTGGCCGGCGTCGGCCTGGTCGGGGTCCTCGGCTTCGGTGTCGGGCGGCTGACGACGACCCCCCCCAAGGCCGTCGCCCTGGCCCAGCCGAGCGCCCGTCGCATTCTCTACTGGTACGACCCGATGATCCCGATGGAGCGCCACACAGGACCGGGCATGTCGTCGATGAACATGACGCTGATGCCCAAGTACGCCGATGAGACGCCGGGTGCGCCCGGCATCCGCATCGATCCGGCCAGAACGCAAAACCTCGGCCTGAGGCTTGGGACGGTGGAGCGCGGCACGCTCGCCAGCGGCGTCAGCGCCCCTGGCGTCATCGCCTTCAACGAGCGCGACGTGGCGGTGGTGCAGGCCAGGGCCGCCGGTTTTGTGCAGCGGGTCTATGCCCGCGCGCCCGGCGATACGCTCGCCGCGGGCGCGCCGCTGGCCGACCTTCTGGTTCCGGAGTGGGGCGGCGCACAGGGCGAATATCTGGCCGTGCGGCGCATTGGGGATCCGCCACTGATCCAGGCCGCTCGCGACCGGCTGAAACGGCTCGGCATGCCGCGCGCGCTGATCGAGGCGGTGGAAAAGACCGGACAGGTCCGCAACGTCATCACCATCTCGACGCCCACCGGCGGGGTGATCAGAACGCTGGGCGTGCGCAACGGCATGTCGATCATGGCCGGGCAGACGCTGGCCGAGATCAATGGCCTGTCGCGGGTCTGGCTGAACGCCTCGATCCCCGAGGCCTTGGCCGCTCAGGTCCGCCCCGGCCAAGGCGTGGCGGCGACAGTTTCGGCCTACCCCGGCGACACCTTCAATGGGCGAGTGACGGCGATCCTGCCGCAGACCGACGCCGCCAGCCACACCCTGACCGCGCGCATCGAGCTTACCAATCCGGGCGGGCGGCTGAAGCCCGGCATGTTCGCGTCAGCTCAGTTCAACGGCGCGGCTCAGCCAGCTTTGCTCGTGCCTTCGGAGGCGGTCATCCGCACCGGCCGTCGAAGCCTGGTCATGCTCGCCCAGCCCGGCGGGCGGTATGTGCCGGCCGAGGTACGGATCGGGCGCGAGGGGGACGGCAAGAGCGAAATCCTGGCCGGGCTTTCCGAGGGCGAAAACGTGGTTGCGTCAGGCCAGTTTCTGATCGACAGCGAGGCCAGCCTTTCCGGCATCCGGGCAAGGCCGGTGGCCTCCCGATCTACGCCGATGCCCGCGCCAGCCAGGACGCCAGTGCTCTACGAGAGCGTCGGCCGCGTTGAGCAGATCAGTCCCGCGTCCGTAACGCTCTCGCACCAGCCGGTGCCGGCCATCGGCTGGCCCGCCATGACCATGACCTTCAGGCTCGGCGAGCCCGCGCTGGCCAAGGGGGTCAAGGTCGGCGACCGCGTGGCCTTCGCCTTCGACCAACCGCCGGCCGGACCCACTCTGCGCCGGATCAGCAAGGTGACAGCGCCATGATCGCCGCCGTCATTCGAGCCGCCGTCCGCGCCCGCGTGTTGGTCCTGCTGGCGGCGCTCGCGCTGCTGGCCGTCGGCGTGATCGCGGTCCGTTCGACGCCGGTGGACGCCCTGCCGGACCTCTCCGACGTGCAGGTGGTGATCCGCACCAGCTATCCCGGCCAAGCGCCTCAGATCGTGGAAAACCAGGTCACCTATCC
>JANXXA010000422.1 GCA_025350885.1 Phenylobacterium sp. | reverse complement strand
CGCCAAGGCCCGCGACCACGCCCACCTGCCCGCCTGGCAGGCCTTCAGCAAGGCCGTCGCCTCCAACGGCGACGTCGGCATCTGGCATGAGACCTATGTCATCGAGCCCGGCAAGTACGAGAACATCTACAACAACATGCCGCCCCACGGCCTGGGGGCGGTGGGGCGCATCATCGATGCGGTCGGCGCCCGCCAGGAGGCCCGGCAGCGGGTAAGGCGCGAAGTGGAGGCGTAAGAATCGCCTTGCCGGCGCCTGTTTTCCCGGCGCCGTCCACTTTTTTTCGCCTGTGAGGCGAGTCCTGTTGAATAGATAACGATGTGATCCATTCTGGTAAAGCTTGATGAAAGCTGAACACGGAGGGCTAGGCTATGACCATGAAGTATCTGCTGGCCGGTGCGGCCATGGCGGCGGGGCTCGCGGGCGCCGCGGCAACCAACGCAAGCACCGTCATCGGTAGGGAAGGTACGAACGGATTTACCGGCAACTTCCTCGAAAGCGTATTCCCAGGCACGCACTACCTCGTCGCCAGCGACGGCGAGGTTACGTTCCGCCCATTCGGCTCCCCCTTTGATGTCAGCGACGGGTTGGATTTCAGCGACGTTCCGTTCGTCTGGAATCAGGCCGCAGACAGCCACTGGACCGCGCTGACGGCGAAGCAGACCTGGGTTGTTCCGGCGGTAACTACCTGCGGCAGTGAAAATTCAAACAAGTGCGAGTTCGTCGGGCACTTCATTTCGCCCTCCGCGTGGGCCTCTTCAGCCATCGGAACCTGGTTGATCTTGGATTCGACCGGAGCGGTCGGTGACAAGATCGTGACGTTTAATTCGGCCGTTGGCGCGGAACTCAAGTTCTACTCTGACCCGTTTAGCGTTCCCGAGGCCTCCACCTGGACGCTGATGCTGATGGGCTTCGGCGGCCTTGGCGCGATGTTGCGTCGCCGGAAGGTGGCCGCCCCAGTTATCGCGTAAGGCATTAAGACCGACGGCCAAAATGGTCCGACGAACCCGTCGGCCGTTGAATCGGGTCCCGGACTCAAGAGTGCAGAGTTGAGTGAGAGTTGCATCTCATCAGTCCAATCGGCTTAGTTTTCTAGCGCAGACCAAGCCTCGGCCTCGCAAGAGCGCCGGGGCTTTCTACGTCCCCGCCATCCTTTTCCCCCGCCCGCCATGATCCCTGATCGCGCACTGGACATTGCGTCAATGGATCATCGAGCAGCAAGTTCGGCGTTCGCTGCGGGCTCCATCGCCTCATCCGCATCCTCGCCCCAGCGGCGGATGAACGGTCCGGCGACCAGGAACACGAGGCCGAACGCCATGCCGGCCACGCCGATCCAGGTGAACACCTGGAGCGCGCTGTGCAGCGCGGCGGCCGGGTCCAGCACCTGGCCGCCGACGGTGTCGCTGGAGGCCATGGAGGCGATCTTGCCGCCGATGAAGCGCGCCCAGGAACTCGATAACGACCACATGGCGAGCATTGTCGCCACCAGGGCCGCCGGTGACAGTCGGCTGACCACCGCCAGGCCAACGGGCGACAGGCAAAGCTCTCCGGTGGTGTGCAGCAGATAGGCGCCAACCAGGAAATAGAGCGGCAGGCGATACTGCGCGTCCGCGAACTGCGCGCCCCAGACCAGGAACAGGAACCCGGCGCCAACCTGCAGCAGCGCGATGCCGAACTTGAACATTGGCGGAGGATCGGCCTGGCGGCGGCCTAGGTAGGCCCACAGCGCCGCGAAGATTGGCGCACCGATCAGGATGAAGCCCGGATTGATCGACTGGGTCTGGGACGCGGTCATGGTCATGTCGATCCACCAGACCTGATCGGGCGTGAAGCTGGCGGCGGCCAGCATCGCCTTGGAACCGAAGAATACGGTGTGGCCCAGGAACGGGAACCGGATCGGTGAGGCCAGGATCGCCAGGTTGGTGTTGCGGTCCGCGAACAGACTGAGCGAGCTTCCGGCCTGTTCGAACAGGGTCCAGAACACCACCGAGCCCAACATCAGCACGAAGGCCAAGCCGATCCGGCGTCGCTCCACCGCCGTGCATTTCCGGGCCATGTAG
>JANXXA010000421.1 GCA_025350885.1 Phenylobacterium sp. | reverse complement strand
AGGGGAGACTTAAGGCGCCGCCGAGCCTTGATGTGCATCGCCCGCGTTTATGGGTTCCCGGCACGGGGGCCGGGAAGGACGAGCGAAAGGGGGAGGCGGTCTGCGTCAACTCGGCCGCCGAACGCGCTAGCGTTTCACAGTGAAGGCGAAGGCGCCGTCGGTATTGTGGTCGTCGGGGGTGTGCATCTTCCAGGTCACCCTGTAGACGCCGGGCGCCAGTCTGGCGGTGATCGGCACAACCACCAGGCGTTTGTCCTTGGATCCCAACGCGACCCGGCCCGTTGCCACCGGCGCGCCGCCGGGACCGGCGAGCGCGACGCGCGATGCGCCCACGACTATCGCCTCGCTGAAGCGCAGGCGCAGGGCCGCCGGCGCAGCGACGGTCGATCCCGCCCTGGGCGTGGCGGTGAGCAGTCGGGCGTGGGCTTCCGCCTGGACGGCGACAAGCGAAACAGCGGCGGTAAGAATGAGGGCTTTGCGCATCGGGCGCTCCTTGAGGACCTGCCCGCAGCCTGACGCGCTGAAAACGTCGCGGTTATGGCCGGTCGGGCGGATCGCGGTTCCAGGCGATGGCTTCGCGGAGCCTTCGGCCCTACTTGGCCTGGTAGGACTTCTGCTTGGCCGCGACGTCGGACGGCCAGTCCGGCAACGGGTCGCCCTTGGCCGGGCCATTGGCCTTGATGCCCGGGTCGATGACGTACTCTTTGTGGCAGGCGGTGCAGACCTGGTAGAGCTTGGCGCCCTCGACATAGACGCCCTGCTTGTCGTGTTTCCCGGCCGCTTCCTTGGCCAGTATGGCCTCGGCGGAAAGCGCTTGGGCGAGCCGGTTCCAGTCGGCTTCCGGAGCCCGCGCCCGGCCCGGGAGCTGCAGGGCGTTGCCGGCCTCGATCAAGACGGCGGCGGCGGTCTCCATCGCCTCCCAGCCCTCGGCGTTGGTCGGCGCGAGTTCCCGGGTTCCCTTGGCGGTCTCCTCCGTGCCTGAGCCCTTCCAGTAGGCGAAGGACGCCGGATCGACCACGTGGCCCATGAATTCCGGCATCGGCAAGGCGTCGGTGTTGAACTTGGCGACAACGACCGGGGGCGCGGGTTTTGACGGCGAACAGGCGGCGAGCAGAGCTGCGCTGGCGGCAAGAATGATCAGGCGTTGCAAGGTTCGCTCTCCCGGCGTTCAAACGGTTCGCAGTCATACTTTGCAAAGCCGGCCGGTGTCCGGTTAATTACGGTCTCACAGAGGTTACAGAAGGTTACGATATTTGGCGCCCGACCCGAATGACCGGATCGCCGAACTCGCGGCGCGCCTGCGCGCGCGGCGCGCGCTTGGCCGGTCGGAGGGGCTGAACCGGCTGTTCGACTACCTGGCCGAGCGCGCCCAGGCTGGCGCCCGACCGAAGGAATTCGAGGTCGCCGCCGCGGTGTTCGGCCGGGGTGGCGACTTCGACGGCGCGAGGGACGCCTCGGTGCGCGTCGCCGTTCACCGGCTGCGCCGCAAGCTCGACGAGTTCTACGCCGGGCCCGGCGCGGACGAACCGGTCCGCCTGTCGATCCCGCGAGGCGAATACCGGATGATCGCCGAGCCGACGCCGTCCATGGCCCCAGCCCCGACCGCGCCATCGCGGCGGCTCTGGTGGACGGGTGTCGCGGCGCTGACCGCCCTGAATCTGGCCGCCTGGGGCGTCTTCTGGATGACCCATGACCTCGACCGGGGGCTGCGGCAGGCGCGAGCCCAGGCGCCCTGGACGCAGTTGGCCCGGTCGCCCGCGACGACGCTGCTGGTGCTCGGCGACTACTATATCTTTGGAGAGATCGACCCCGCGGTCGGCGTCGATCGGCTGATCCGCCAATATTCGATCAACAGTCGTGAGGATCTCGACGCCTGGCTGATGGACAGCCCTCGGGCGTCGGGCCGCTATCGCGATCTCGACCTCTTCTACCTGCCGGTGGGCGCGGCCTTCGCCTTGCGCAGCCTGGTGCCGGTGCTGGCGCGCGGCAAGCCGGAACGCCTGCGCGTGATGCTGGCCTCGGACCTGACGCCGGAGATGCTGAAGCGCGACAACATCGTCTACCTGGGCTACCTCAGTGGCCTGGGCGTGCTGCGCCAGCCGGTGTTCGCCGGTTCGCGGTTCCAGGTTGGCGATACCTGGGACCAGTTGATCGACGCCAGGACCCATCGCACCTACGTCAGCCAGGAAGGCGGCCCCAGCCAGGGCGACCGCGCGCGCCGCGACTTTGGCTATGTCAGCGCCTTCAGCGGGCCGGGCGGCAACCGCATCGTGGTGATCGCCGGCGCCCGTGACGCCGGCCTGCAGCAGGCCGCCGAGGCGATGGCCAGCCCGCGGGCTTTGAAGGCCTTGGCGCGGGTGGGCGCGGGCGCGAACTTCGAGGCGCTCTACGAGGTGAACGGTATCGGCCGCGCCACCCTGGCCCATCATCTGGTTACCGCCAGCCCGCGAACCGCCGTCGACCCCTGGACCGCGCAACCAAACCTCAGCTTCCCGCAGGGCTGAGGGGAGGCGGGGCTGGACGGCGCAAACGCCGGATGCCTCTATGTAGAGCTCGCCCGCGCGGACGCCGGCGTGGAATGGACGGGACGGATCACAAGGTCATGCAGGCTCGGCAGGGTTTCGACAGCGTTGAACTGCGCTCCGGCGGCAAGCGCTTTGTCCTCGCGCCGAGTGACAGCTGGGGGATTCGCGCCGCCGGTAAGCTTTCCGGGCTGGAAGGTGCCCAGGTCTTCGAGTCCCTGTGGCTGGACAGAGCGGGGGTCGGGGACCTGTTCGCCTTTTGGGATCGCCAGCGTGAGAACGTTGTCAGTCCGCCGAACGCCGCGCGGTCAGAGCTGGAGCTTCGAGCGGAGATTTCCGCCTCGATCCGCAACGGCCGGCTGGCGTTGGCGGCGCCACACGCTGACGGCGCCGATGGCCGGCTTCAGGCGATGACCCCGCCATGGGTCGCAACGTCCGCAGGCGTGAACGCCGCCCAGCTCCGCGCGATCATGCCCAACGCACGAGACGTCAATATCAGCGACGCGGTGGACGCGCTGTGCGACGCGATGGCTGCTCATGGCATCGACACCAATCCCCGGCGCGCGGCGTTCCTCGCCCAGATCGCCGTGGAATCCCAGGCGCTTCGACATCTGGAAGAAGGACTGAGGTACACCCATGCCGACCGGATACGGGCGGTATTCGGGCGGGCGCTGTTCCCCACGCTCGAGTCGGCCAAATCCTATGTGAACGACCCCAAGAAGCTCGCCAACTATGTCTATGGCGCGAAGAACGGGAACAAGGGTGGAACCGACGGCTGGGATTTCCGGGGGCGTGGCTATATTCAGCTCACCGGGAGGACGAATTACAGGGCCGCGGGCTACGAAACCGACCCTGACGCCCTGTTGAAGCCAAAGGGCGCCGCCGACGCTTCGGCGCTCTATTGGGAGCAGAACGGGCTCAACCGTCTCAGCGCGACCTGGCTGAAGCGCGCCGCGTTCGACGAGGTGACCGGAAGGGTCAACCGTAAGCGGCTGGAAGCCGACGGCAGGTGGGAGGCCTATCAGCGCGCGACGAAGGCTCTGATCCAATGAGGCCGGGCTGTCACCATGTCGTGACGGCCGCAGGGCTTGGGGTTGCCTTGTTGGTCGCTGGATGTGGGCCACTGCCGACGCGCCCTCACGCGGGCGGGTCAGTCCTCGGCGAAGCGACCACAACGAAATACCTCGCGGCCTATAAGGTCGGGAATTCGGCGCCCTCGAACCGGGCTCCCTCCGTCGCCGAAGCGAGTTGCGGGCCGTCGGAGCGGACGATCTACTCATGCCTGCTGAAGAAGGCGACCGTGGCGATCTGCGCCACGCCGACCGCTGTAACCTACCGGTTTGGCGGACCGGGCGCGGGGGCGCTTCAGATTCACAGCAGCGGGTCAGACGGGGCGGCGCATCTTGGAACCTTGCGCGGTCCCGGTCGCGGCGGTGAGCAGATCAGCCTGCGGTTCTCCAACAACGGCTACGACTACATCGTCTATTCCGCCGTCGGCGGCACCTTGACCACAGCCCCCGGGAAACAGTGGTCGGGCCTGGTGGTGATGCAGGGTCCAAACGAGCTTTCCAATCTGCATTGCCCGGTTCGCGGGAAGCAGCAGCGCTTTGACCTCGATGACGTGCCATCATTTGTTCCGGACGAAAATCGCTCGGAACTCCTCGCCTGGTTTTGATCGCCGCACGGCGTTTCTGACTCTGCCAATTGCAAAGGCCCCTTCCCGACTTCCGTGCTGATCACCGGCGCCGGCTCCCAGGACCGCGACGAGAAGATCGCGCCCATCGCGTTGGGGAGGCCGCGGAGCGCAGGGGTCTTGCGGCGGGTTGCGACATGTGTCATGAAAATGGCGACATCTGTCTTGGCAACGGAGCAGCGGCGTGACGACGACCTATCCCGACGTGACCATGCCCTATCCCGGCGGAGTCACCGAAGAGGCCGGCCCCTCGGGCGGGGGCTATCAGGGCGCCGTGGAGCTGCTGGGGGGCTGGCGCGTGCTGCACCGGGTGCTGCTGGGGCCGCTGGACGCCCATGAACTGATCGCCGACGGACTTCCGGCCGAGGCGTTGTCCTTCCTGATCGAAAATCTATCGGTGCTGCGCGACGACGCCTCGATCGAAAAAGCCACTGGCATGAGCGTGCGCACCTATCAACGGCGCAAGGAAGCCTCGGCCAAGCCGCTCAACGCCGAACAGAGCGGGCGGACCTGGAAGTTCGCCGAAATCCTGGCGCGCGCGACCACGATCTTCGGGTCGCAGCAGGACGCCGAGCGTTGGTTCGAGCAGCCGGCGATCGGCCTTGAACAGCGCCGGCCCATCGACCTTCTGACCACGCCCGCCGGCGTGCGGCTGGTGGAAGACTTCCTGCAACGGGTCGAGTACGGCGTCTATACGTGACGCCGCTGCCGGCCGCGCTGGGCGGCCACGAACTGGTCGCCTGGCGTCTCGACGCCGCCCCCTTCGCGGCGATGTGGAACCGGGGTGAGGGCGCCTATCTGGCCGGCGGCCGCTGGAATTCCAAGGGCCGCCGCGTGGTCTATTGCGCGCTCGACCCCAGTACGGCGATCCTTGAGGTCGCGGTGCACAAGGGGTTCAAGGCGCTCGACACCGTGGCCCACGTACTGACCGCGCTTCACTTCGAGGATGCCCGCGCGGTTCGCGTGGTGCGCCCCGACGAGGTTCCCAATCCGAACTGGTTGCGGCCGGGCATTCCCAGCGCCGGCCAACAGGCGTTCGGCGACGCTTTGCTCGTCAACCACGGCCTGGTCGCCATCCCCAGCGCTGTCTCGCCGCACAGCTGGAACCTGATCTTCGACCCGGCGCGCGCCGGCGTGGAGCCTGTCCTGCGCTCGCAGGACGCCTTCGCGCTGGACACAAGGCTGCACCCGCCGGCAACCTCCTGAGCATGCGCCCCACCGATCCCCCAGCCGTCGCCGCCCTCCTCGCCGCCATCGCCCTCGCCATTCCCGGAGGGGCGCGCGCCGCCCCCGCCGACCTAGTGATCTGGGGCGGTCCGATCTACACGGCCGTGGACGCTCACCCGACGGCCGCGGCGGTCGCCGTCAGCCACGGACGGATCGCCTACGTCGGCGGCCGGGCCGGCGCCAAGGCGCTGGTGGGGCGCAGGACGCGGGTGATCGATCTCGCGGGTGCGGCGCTGTTCCCCGGCTTCACCGACGGCCACGCCCACCTGCGCGGGATCGGCGAGCGGGAGCTGACCCTGAACCTCGAGGGCTCGACGTCGGCCGCCGACGCCGTCAGCCGGCTGAAGACCTATCTGGCCGGGCGCCCGGCCAAGGACCTGGTCTTTGGCCGCGGGTGGATCGAGACCGGCTGGCCGGAAGGCCGTTTCCTCGAGCGTCAGGATATCGACGCCGTCGCGCCGGACAGACCAGTGATCCTGGAGCGCGCCGACGGCCACGCGATGACCGCCAATTCGGCCGCGTTGAAGGCCGCGCACATCGACGAGACGACCCCCGCGCCGGCCGGCGGGCAGATTCTGAAGGGACCCGACGGCAAGCTCACTGGCATGTTGGTGGACAACGCCATGGGGCTGCTTGCACCGCTGCGGCGCCCGCCGACCCGCGACGAGAAGCTTGCCGCCTTCAAGGCCGCCTTCCGGGTTGAGGCCGCCTATGGCTGGACCGGCGTGCATTCGATGAGCGTCGACTGGGCCGATGTGCCGCTGCTGGAGGCGATGGACAAGGCGGGCGAGGCGACTTTGCGGGTCTACAACCTGGTCGAGGGCGCGCAGGCCGGGCCGCTGTTCGCCAGCGGGCGGCGCGCCACGCCGGACGGACGGATCACCACGCGCGGGATCAAGCTCTATATGGACGGAGCGCTGGGCTCGCGCGGGGCGGCGCTGTTTGCGCCCTATTCCGATGCGCCGACGATCCGCGGGACCTTCATCACCCAGCCTTCGGTGCTGAGGCAGTCGATGGCCAAGGCGCTGAAGAGCGGCATCCAGGTCGCCACCCACGCTATCGGCGACCGCGGCAACGCCACCGCGCTCGACCTCTACGAGGAAGCTTTCCGGGCCGATCCGGCGGCGGGACGCACCGCGCGCTGGCGGATCGAGCACGCGCAGATCGTCCGGCCGGTGGATATTCCCCGGTTCGCCGCGGACCAGGTGATCGCCTCGATGCAGCCCAGCCACGCCATCGGCGACTTCCACTTCGCCCCGGCCCGCCTGGGCGCGGAGCGGCTGAAGGGCGCCTATGCCTGGAAGAGCCTGCTGGAGTCCGGCGCCGCGGTGGTCGGCGGATCCGACGCGCCGGTGGAGCGCGGGGCGCCGCTGATCGAGTTCTACGCGGCGGTGGCGCGCAAGGACCTGAGCGGCTTTTCCAACCCCGACTGGCATCCCGAGGAGCGGCTCAGCCGGGCCCAGGCGCTGAAGCTGTTCACCGCCTCGGCGGCCTATGCGCGGTTTGCCGAGAAGGACCTGGGCGTGATCGCGGTCGGCCAGCGCGCCGACCTTTCGGGGTTCTCGGTGGACCTGATGACCGCGCCGGAAGCCGACATCCCCAAGGGCCACGCGGTGCTGACGGTGGTCGATGGCGTCGTGGTCTATCGGGCGCGCTGATGGCTGGCGGCTGGCTGATCGGCGTGCTGGTCGAACTGGCCGGTGAGCCCGCGCCCTTGCGTCACTATTTCGCGGTCGGCCACGAGGACCAGGCCAAGTGCGAGTGGACGGCGCTGGACTGGGCCGGGCGGACCGGCCGCATCGCCTCCAGCCCGGTCGCCGGTCAGGAGCCGGTGGAGGCGATCCGCCCCTTGACCCTGGCCCGGATGAAGAGCTTCGGCCTGGCCCCCGGCGAGGTCCGCGAACTGGGCTGGCGCCATCCCAGGCGGTGGCTGACCGGATAGGCCACGTGGCTCGCGGCGCGACCACGATTGAAGCGCCGTCGTGGCGGGGCTAGGTTCCGCCCAACGTCACTGATTTGTCCGGGGTAGGCATGCGCAAAATCTCTCTCGCAGCGGTAGCCATAGGGCTCGCCGCCACGGTTTCGGCTCAACCGGTGCTGGCCCAGTACGGCATGGACAAGAAGGGCCCGAAGAACGCCGCGACGCCCGAGCTGCCGCATTGCGACCGGCCGCTGGGCCGCGCGGCCATTCGCGAACCGGAGCGGGACTGGTGGACGGGGCTTGGCCTGTCCAACCCCGAGACCCTGATCAAGCTGTTCGCCTCGCGCTCCGGCTGCCTGCGGATCGTTGATCGCAACGGTGGGCTGCAGATGCGCAACACTGAGGCGGCGCTGGGCGCCTCGGGGGATCTGCGCCGGGGCTCCAACATCGGCAAGGGTCAGGTGGCGGGCGCGGACTTCTTCATCGTCCCCGATCTGGCCAATTCCAACTCCAACTCCGGCGGCAACGCTCTGGGCGCCGTGGTCGGGGCCTTTGGCTCGCGGCTGGGCGGGTTGGGGGCGCTTGCCGGCGGAATCCGCACCAAGAAGTCCGAAGCCCAGGCGCTGATCACTCTGGTGGATGCGCGGACCACCGAGCAGCTCTATGTCGCCGAGGGCGTATCGCAGAAGACCGATATCTCGTTCGGGGCGGGCGGCGGTGGCGGCGGGTGGGGCGGGTTCGCCGCGGCGGCCGGTGGCGGCTATGCCAACACCGACATCGGCAAGGTGGTCACCGCGGCCTATTTCAACGCCTACGTCGATCTGGTCCGCTACATGCAGCGTGACGCGCCCACCGGCGAGCAGGCCAGCCAGGCCGCCGGTATCCAGGGCTACAGCGTCAAGACCGCCATCGTGATGCGCAAGACCCCCTCGCCACAGGCCGCCTCGGTGCGGGGTTTCAACGTCGGCGACCTGGTCTATCCGACAGGCCAGAAGAACGGCATCTGGTGGGAAGTCGATGACGAGAACGGCAACAGGGGCTGGGTGTCCTCGGCGATGATCGGTCCGAGGCCCTGAGGTAATCCGCGCTTCCGCCGGAACATAATTCCACCTTTGGTCGGGTTCAGGGCTCAATCGTACACGCCCTGCCCCTTTCCGAACCCCCGAAAGACGCTGATGACCACCGTTCGCCGCAACATTCTGCTCGCCGCCTGCGCGGTGCTGGCCTTGGGCGCGACGCCCGCCCTCAGCGCGGCCAAGGCGCCCGCGAAACGGGGTCAGGCCAAAGTCCCGGCGGCGCAAGCCGCGCCTGCCAAGGCCACCACGGCGGAAGCCGCGGAGGCGGCCGGCGACCTGACCTCGCCGAAATACGGGACCTGGGGCTACGACGTCTCCGGCATGGACAGGGCCGTCCGGCCCGGCGACGATTTTTTCGCCTACGCCAATGGCAAGTGGGCGCAGCGCACCGAGATCCCCGCCGACCGAGTGCGGTTCGGCAATTTCGACAAGCTGTCGGTGCTGTCGGAGCATCGGGCGCACGCCATCGCCATGGACGCCGCGGCCGGCAAGCTCAGTGACCCGGACGCTGGCAGGATCGGCGCGGCCTATGCGTCGTTCATGAACGAGGCCCTGGCCGACAGCCTGGGCGCCAAGCCGCTCGCCCCGGCCCTGGCGGAAATCCGCGCGATCAAGACCAAGGCTCAGTTCACCGACCTGATGGGCAAGGCCAGCGGCACGGCCTACGCCTCGATCTTCCCGGTGGAGATCACCACCGACTTCAAGAGCCCCAACAAATACGCCGTCGTCGCGGCCACCGGCGGCCTGGGCCTGCCCGACCGGGACTATTATCTGCAGGCCGCCTTCGCCGAGAAGAAGACCCAGTACCTGGCCTATGTGCAGCAGATTCTGACCCTGGCGGGCTGGGCCAAGCCGGGCGAGAGCGCCAAGGCGATCGTCGATTTCGAGACCCGGCTGGCCGAAGCGTCCTGGAGCCGGGTGGAGCGCCGCGACATCGACAAGGGCTATCATTCGATGACGCCGGCCGAGCTGACGGCGCTTACCCCGGGCGTCGACTGGAACCGCTACCTCGCCGCTGATGGGCTGGGCGGGGTCAACCGGGTGGTGGTGACCACCGACACCGCCATGCCGAAGTTCGCCGCGATCTATGCCGACACCGCGCTCGACACCCTGAAGGCCTGGCAGGCGTTCCACGTCGCCGACGGGGGGGCCAAGTATCTCTCCAAGCCGTTCGTCGAGGCCAACTTCGACTTCCGGTCCAAAGCGCTGGCCGGCCAGCCGCAGCAGCGCCCCCGCTGGAAGCGGGCCGTAGAGTTCACCAATTCGACCGTCGGCGAGGGTGTCGGCCGGGTCTATGTGGCCCGCTATTTCCCGCCGGAAGCCAAGGCCAAGATGGACGCGCTGGTGGGCGACATCCACACCGCGCTGAAGGCCCGCATCGAGACCCTGCCGTGGATGGGCGACGACACCAAAGCCAAGGCGCTGGAGAAGCTCGCCAGGTTCACCGTCAAGGTCGGCTACACCGCCACATGGCGCGACTATGCCCCGCTGGTGCTGAAGCGCGACGACCTGGTCGGCAACCTGGAACGCGCGGGCGCCTATGAATGGCGGCGCGACGTGGCCCGGCTGAACGGGCCGGTGGACAAGGCCGAGTGGGGCATGACCCCGCAGACGGTCAACGCCTACTACAACCCGGTGAACAACGAGATCGTCTTCCCCGCCGCGATCCTGGCGCCGCCGTTCTTCGATCCCGACGGCGACCCGGCGATCAACTATGGCGGCATCGGCGGGGTAATCGGCCACGAGATCAGCCACGGTTTTGACGACCAGGGCCGCAAGTTCGATGGAGAAGGCCTGCTGACCGACTGGTGGAGCGCCGGCGACGCCGCCAAATTCAAGGCCCAGACCGACCGGCTGGGCGCGCAGTATTCCGCCTTCGAGCCCCTCCCCGGCGCCCATGTGATCGGCGCCCTGACCATGGGCGAGAACATCGGCGACATGGGCGGGTTGAGCCTGGCGCTGGACGCCTATCACGCCAGCCTGCACGGCCGCCCGGCGCCGGTGATCGACGGGCTGACCGGCGACCAGCGGGTGTTCCTCGGCTGGGCGCAGGTGTGGCGCGAGAAGATCCGCGACGAGACCCTGAAGCAGCGCTTGGTCACCGACCCGCACTCGCCGGCGCGCTATCGGGTGAACGGTACGATCCGCAACATCGACGGCTGGTACAAGGCGTTCGGGGTCGCGCCGGGCGAGGCGCTCTATGTGCCGCCGGAACAGCGGGTGCGCATCTGGTGAGGCGCTAGATCCCCTCGGCCCAGCCCATCACCCCCTGCGGTTCGGGGCGGCGGTGGCGGGCGGTGACCATGCGCGCGTGCAGCGCCTTGATCCGGCGGCTGCCGCCGGTCTGGAAGGCGAAGGGAAACAGGCCGTGCAGCAGGCAGGCCGCGGCGCCGGCGAACATCGTCGCGGCGAAGCCCGACGCCGAGACCAGATGCTCACCATAGCTCTCGCCGACAGTTTCCGGATGGTCGGTAAAGGCGCGAAGCATGGCCGTCAGTCTCCGGATCGAGCAGGCGACCATTGTGCCCGCCAGGGCGAGAATGTCATCACCCGGAATGGCTTTCAGGGCTAATTTAATAGAACTAGATTCTATACATACGGATATGAAAAGATCTTTGTTCTCCCGCAACCGAGTATTACCAACTCGATAATTTTTTGGCGACGTGGCTTGGCGGGCTCCCAGCACGGCGCGTTGCCCCTGGCCGTGGCGGTTGGCGGCGGCCCCTGGCGAGATTTTCCACGGCGTCGGGTGAAAACACCGGCCCTGCAAGCACCGTGATCATTTATTTTTCCCTTCAGTGATCTAAGTCGTTTGTAGATTCGTACAGAGTTAAGCTGTGTAGTGAAGCTGTATATGGCCCGTTACTAAAGTATTACTCCGCGCAAGTAACTAATTCTCCTCCCGCTGGTTATGTCCGCAGGAGGGCTGTCCTCCGAGCTTGATCCCCTTGGGAGGATATCCATGACCGCGAAATTACTCGCTTCGGCGTCGGCCTTGATTCTAGGCGCGATGCTCTCAACCTCTGCCATGGCGCAGGCCGTCACCGGCGGATCGAGCGCCACGGCCGGCATCGACAGCGCGACCGCCACCGCCGGCGACAGTGGTGCTGCCGCCGCGAGCACGGACAATTCGGGCAACACCTCGACGTCCAACACTTCGAGCACCTCGGATGGCTCGAACCGCTCGACCAACGACTCGTTCAACACCTCGACGTCCAACAGGTCGGATACGTCGGACTCGTCCAACCGCTCAACGAACACCAGCACGACCACCTCGACGAGCGACTCCTCGGACCATTCGATGCGGATCAACACCAGCACCGACAACTCCAACCGGTCGACCAACGACTCGCACAACGACAACGGCAACCGTTCGACCAACGATTCGAACAACGACAACTCCAACCGGGCGGACAATTCCAATCGTTCGACCACCGACTCGCACAACGACAGCGCCAACCGTTCGACCAACGATTCGAATAACGACAACTCCAACCGGGCGGACAACTCCAACCGCTCCGACAACTCGAACCGCTCGACCACCGACTCGCATAACGACAACTCGGTCCGCACCACGACGACCGACAACTCCAATCGCTCGGTGAATACGACCAACACCACCTCCACCATGTCCTCGCAGGACCTGAGCGGCACAGTGACCGGTACTCAGGTCAATTTCGGCGCGCCCAGCGGTTCCGGCGGCGGCGCCGGGACCAGCGGCGGCGACGGCACCGGCTCGGCGACGGGTACGGGCTCCGGCGGCGCGGGTGGCACGCCCACGGCCGGCTCGGGCTCGGGTGCGCAGAACGGTCAGCTCAACACCGGCGCGATCACGACCAGTGGAGGTTCGTTCGCCAACTACGCGGGCGTCCAGACCGCGAGCTGGAACACCGGGCTTGGCGCGATGAACCAAGCGGCCACCGCGCTCTCGGCCAACGCGAATATCAGCTTCGGCCGCTAGTCGCGGGCATCTGGGCCGTGCCGGGATTGCTGTCCCGGCGCGGCTCGTCTGCCTGCCCCTCACGTCTGCATCTGGAGATGTCCATGACCCGATCGAAAAGCACCGCCGTCGTCCTGGCGGCTTTGGCCATCCTGGTCCCCGGCGGTCCGGTCATGGCCCAGGATATGGCG
>JANXXA010000399.1 GCA_025350885.1 Phenylobacterium sp. | reverse complement strand
CCTGGCCGCCGTCACGCCGGTGCCCGACACGCTGTCGGAATACCAGTTCGCCGGTCTGCTGCGCGGCGCCAAGGTCGAGCTGGTCGCCGCCAAAACCGTGCCGCTGATGGTGCCGGCCAATGCCGAGATCGTCATCGAGGGCCACGTCCTGCTGGACGACTATGCCGACGAGGGTCCCTACGGCGACCACACCGGGTTCTACAATTCCGTCGAGAAATTCCCGATCTTCCAGGTCAGCGCGATCACCATGCGCCGGGACCCGATCTATCTGACCACCTTCACCGGCCGGCCGCCGGACGAGCCCTCGGTGCTCGGCGAGGCTTTGAACGAGGTGTTCATCCCGCTGCTGCGCCAGCAGTTCCCGGAGATCGTCGACTTCTGGCTGCCGCCCGAGGGCTGTTCTTACCGGATCGCCGTGGTGTCGATGAAGAAGGCCTACGCCGGTCACGCCAAGCGGGTGATGATGGGCGTCTGGAGCTACCTTCGCCAGTTCATGTACACCAAGTGGGTGATCGTCGTGGACGACGACATCGACGCCCGCAGCTGGAAGGATGTCATGTGGGCGATCTCCACCCGCATGGACCCGGCCCGCGACATCACGGTGATCGAGAACACCCCCATCGACTACCTGGATTTCGCCTCGCCGGAGAGCGGGCTGGGCTCGAAGATCGGGCTGGACGCCACCGACAAATGGCAGCCGGAGACCCATCGCGAATGGGGCAGGCGGCTCAGCATGGATTCGGCAACGGTGGAGGCGGTGACCCAGATGTGGTCGCGCCTCGGCCTGCCGGGCGACGGCAAACCGGTCGCCTGACCTTGCGGAAAGCCCGCAAGCGCGCGCAACTGTCGCCCGCACGGGGGACCAGGCCATGGACGTGACGGTATCAGCCCACGCTGCGGCGCTGTGGGTCGGCCTCCACCTGATCCTGCTCCTGGTGCTGTCGGTGCTGGTGGTGCGGCAGAGGCGCCGGCATGGCGTGGCGCTTGGCGACGCCGACATTCCCCGGCTGACCCAGGCGGTCCGCGCGTTCGGCAACGCCACCGAATATGTGCCCGCCGGCCTGATCGCCATCGCCGTCCTGGTGATGGCCGGCGCACAGCCGATGGTGGTCCACATCGTCGGCCTGACGCTATTTGTCGGGCGCGTGGTCCACGCCATCGGCCTGTCGCTCAGCGGCGGCGCGTCGCTGCCCCGTGCCGCCGGCGTCCTTTTGACCTGGATCGCCTACATCCTGGGCGGCGTGGCGCTGCTGTTTTACGCGATCCCCTGAAGCCTTTTCGGCGAGGAAGCCCGGTCGGCGGCGCGGCGGCGTCCTTGCCGCAGCCGGCGCGCTCCGCCATATGGCCCGCATGGACGAACAGCTGTTGAACGACGTGGTGGCCCAGGCTCTGGCCGCCGGCGCCGACGCCGCCGAGGCCGTCGGCGCGGAGCGCCGGGCGCTTTCCATCGGCGTGCGCAACGGTGCGCTTGAGGAGGTCGAGCGTGAGGAATCCCGCGACCTGGGACTGAGGGTATTCGTCGGCCGACGCCAGGCCTCCGTCTCCGGCTCCGACATCAGCGCGCAGGCCCGCGCCAAGCTGGTGGACCGCTGCGTCGCCATGGCCCGGCTTGCCCCCGAAGATCCCTACGCCGGCCTGGCCGATCCTGACAGGCTGGCGCGCGGCGCCTTGCGCGACCTCGACCTCTACGATCCAGCCGAGCCCGCGCCCGAGGCCCTGGAGGCCAAGGCCCGCATCGCCGAGGCGGCGGCCCGCGCGGTCGATAAGGTCACCAACAGCGACGGCGGCTCGGCTTCGTGGTCCACAGGTCAGTGGCGGATGGTCACCAGCGCCGGGTTTTCGGGACTGCACCGGGCCTCGGCATTTTCGCTGGGCGCCTCGGCCATCGCCGGCGACGAAGGCGGCATGGAAACCGGTTATGATGGCCGCTCCGTGCGCTGGCAGGCCGACCTTCCCGATCCCGACGCCATCGGAGCCGAAGCCGGCCGCCGGGCGGCGGGTCGGCTGGGCGCGCGCAAGATCGCCTCGACCACCGCCCCGGTGATCTTCGAGAACCGGCTGGCGGCGTCCCTGCTGGGTCCGCTGATCGGCGCCATCGCCGGCCCGTCCATCGCGCGCGGCACCTCGTTCCTGAAGGACAAGCTCGGCCGGCCGGTGTTCGCCAAAGGCGTCGGCGTCACCGACGACCCGCACCGCCTGCGCGGCCTGGGCTCCTCCCCCTTCGATGACGAGGGCGTCGCCAACGGGCCGGTCAGCCTGATCGCGGACGGCGTCCTGACCACCTGGCTGCTGAACACCGCCTCGGCGCGCCAGCTCGGCCTGGCGACCACCGGCCATGCCTCGAGGGGCCTCGCCGGGCCGCCGGGCGTGGGTCCATCCAACCTAACCCTGCAACCGGGGACGCGAACCCAGGCGCAGCTGATGGCCGACGCCGGCGCGGGCCTGCTGGTTACCTCGATGTTCGGACCCTCGCTGAATGGCAACACGGGCGACTGGTCGGTGGGGTGCTCGGGCTTCTGGTTCGAGGCCGGTGAGTTCGCCTATCCGGTGAGCGAGATCACCGTGGCCGGCAACCTGATCGACATCTACGCCCGGCTGGTCCCCGGATCGGACCTGGAGATCCGCGGCTCGTCCAACGCGCCCTCGGTGCTGATCGACGCCCTGGCGATTGCCGGACTTTGACTCCCAGGTTGATCCGCGCCCTGCGCCGGCCTATCGCAAACCAACAGATCGTTTCACCTGTTACGAGCCCAGATCATGCCCGACAAACAGCTGCTTCACCTGGTTATCGGCGGCGAACTGAAGAGCCTCGAGGGGCCCGCGGAGTTCAAGGACCTGGCCAATGTCGATCTGGCCGGCGCCTACCCGAACTATCAGGAAG
The DNA here is from genome assembly GCA_025350885.1 of Phenylobacterium sp. Classification (GTDB taxonomy): domain Bacteria; phylum Pseudomonadota; class Alphaproteobacteria; order Caulobacterales; family Caulobacteraceae; genus Phenylobacterium. The sequence goes on along the minus strand of JANXXA010000399.1, from coordinate 6,066 downwards.
CGCTGGCCGCCTGGCGCGGCAAGGCCCAATCGACCGTCGACAACGCCCTGATGCGCTATTTCATCATCCACGCGCACCGGCTGCTTGACCCCCAGTCCGAGGGAAGAGACTCCAAGGGCGGCGGTTCAGACAGCGCCGGCCACCCGCACTGACGACGCCCGCCGGGCAAAAACCGCTGTCGCCCATCAGATTGTTGAAGACCTGCTGAGGGCAGCCGTGGTCTGTGTCGTCATTGCAACGTGAGCATGGCGCGGGGGCGCGCCCAAGGCAAAGCGATGAATGGCCTGAACTGGCAAATCCTTGAATCCGCAGTGCTGCGGCGTGACCCGTTTGAGCATTTCCATGTCGGCAACGCGTTGTCCGCGGACTGTGCGGCCGCCGTCTGGGCGGACTATCCGGACATTCGTGATTCCGGCTCCTATTCGCTGTCGGACGCCCGCCCGGGGCCGGCGTTGAAGGCGCTGATCGCCGACCTGGAGTCCGAGCGGTTCAAGCGGGTCGTCGAGCGGGTGTTCGCCATCGACCTGCGTGATCGGCCGACGCTGGTGACGCTGCGCGGTCACTGTTCGGAGCGGGACGGAAAGGTCCATACCGATTCCAGGACCAAGATCATCTCCCTGCTGCTCTACCTGAACCGCGACTGGGTGGGCGGCGAAGGTCAGCTTCGCCTGCTGCGCGCCCGCTCAGGCTTCGATTCGCAAGCCGTGGAAATTCCCGCCGGGATGGGATCGCTGGTCGCATTCCGCCGCTCGGACCAATCCTGGCACGGCCACAGCCGCTATGTGGGACCACGCAAGGTTTTGCAGCTTAACTACCTGCGTTCCACCCGCGCGTCATGGATCGGCGGCTTGCGCCATCGCCTCTCGGCGCTGAGCAAGGTCCGGCCGCCCGGATGAACGCGGGACACTGGCCTGAGAGCGCGCTCAGGGTCTGGTCGATAACCACCGGAGAGGTCGGCAGCCGCCACCAGGCGGCAGGCCTGGCCGCCGAACTCTGCCCCGACGCGGAGGCAAAGACTGTCGCCGTCAACCGGCTCTGGGCCCTGGCGCCGCCGTCCATCTTCAGCCTGAGCCTGGCAGGGATCACCGGGCTTGAGGGCCGCCTCGCGCCGCCCTGGCCAGATGTGCTGATCAGCTGCGGGCGTCGCGCCGGCCTGGCGGCCTTGGCCATTCGTCGCCGCAACCGGGCTGCGATGATCTGCGTGCACATTCAGCGCCCCCCCGCACCGGGCGCCTTCGACCTGGTGGTTGCGATGCCGCATGATCGCGCCCAGGGCGCCGAGGTGCTGAGCATCGATACCGCGATGCATGGCGTGCGGCCCGAAGCGCTGGCGCAGGCCGCGGCCGGAGGCGATCCGCGCTTCGTCGGCCTGCCTCGTCCCTGGCGCGGCGTTCTCGTCGGCGGCTCGACACGACGCAATCGGTTCACCGGGGCCGACGCCGAACGGCTGATCGCGCAACTGGACGCCTGGCAGACGCAAAGCCGGGGTTCGCTGCTGATCACACCCTCGCGCCGGTCCTCATCCGAGGCGATCGCCGTGCTGCGAGCGCGTTACGCCCGTTCGCCCTGCGCGTTTCTTTGGGACGGCGCTGCGCCCAATCCCTATCTGCCGATCCTGGCCCTGGCCGATGAGCTGGTGGTCACCAGCGACAGCATCTCGATGATCTCCGAGGCGCTGGCCACCCGGGCGCCGGTGTGGATCTTCGGTCTGACCTCCGGACGCCGGCACGGTCGGTTCATCGATCATCTGCTGGACAGGGCCCTGGTGGCCCGGCTTGGCGCCGCACCGCCGGCGCACCGCCTCGCCGGGATCGACGCCACGCTGACGGCGGCCGAGGCGGTGCGGGGCCTGCTGGCGCGCCGTCTCGGACATCTGGCCCCGTGACGAGCTACTCGCGCCGCAGCAGCCGCTCGGTCAGCAGCGCGCCCAGCATGCCGGCGCGAAACTCGGCCTTCATCCGGGCGGGGTCGTAGAGCGGGCTGTCGACCCATTCCAGGAACCCCATACCGGCGGGCTCGCCCTCAGCCAGGTAGCGCTCGAAGACATAGTCCAGCACCCCGGTCTTGCCCTGCTTCACGTGCAGATAGCGCAGGGAGAGCTGATCCAGGGCTTCGCGGATCGGGAGCCCCTGGCGCAGGTGCATGTAGAGCACGCTGATGATCCCCGCCCGGTCCGCGCCCGACTTGCAATGGATCAGCGCCGGGTAGGCGATGGTGTCGAACAGCGCCTTGGCGCCATGCATCTGCTCGCGGCTGGGGACCTCGCGCGAGGTAACTGTGAAATTGACCATCGCAAGGTCCAGCCGGCCGCAGGCGTCCTTCTCCAGCGCATGGAAGCTCGCATCGAAGCCACCGCGCAGGTTGACGATGGTGCGGATGCCGCGCGCCTTCCAGGCCGCCAGCTGGTGCGGCCACGGCTGGTTGGTGCGCACCAGGTCCTCGGAGATCCAGTGCGCATTCTGGAATCCCAGCCGCAGGTAGGCATGGTCATTCCACAGATAGTCGGCATAGGTCCGCAGCCGCCCGCCCGGCGTGGCGAGATCGAATCGCGGAGCGGTTGGCGTGGCGGTCATCGCGCCCTACCTAGGACCTCCACGGCCCTGACGGAAGCCGCAGCCGTTCTTGACTCCGGCCCCGCATCGGACGACGCCAACCCCATGAGCGAGCGCGCCCCGCCAGAGCTTTCCGCCCGCGCCCTGATCGGGCGGGTGGCCCGGGTCTACATGGCGCCGCGCTGGAAGGGCTGGCTGACCGCCCTGGTCGCGGCGATCCTGGTGGCGTTCTTCTCCTCCAAGCTGATCCAGATCCTCGAGCCGGCGACCAACGACCTGATGGTCAACCACAAGGCGGGCGCGCTCTTGATCCTGCCGCCGCTGATCGCCGCCTACGCCATCGGCCGGACGCTCGCCCAGGTGATCCAGGCGTCGCTGGTCAATCGCATCGGCAACGCCGTGGTCGGCGACGTGCAGGTGCAGCTTTTCGGCAGCCTCGTCCGCGCCGACCTGGCGCGGCTGCGCAGCCAGCATTCCGGAACCTACGTGTCCTCGGTGCTCTATGACGCGGGCCTGATCCGCGAGGCGGCCACCGCCGGGGTGATCAGCTACACCCAGCACCTGCTGACGGTGATCGGGGCCATCACCATCATGGTCTCCAACGATCTGGTGCTGTCGCTGGCGGTGGTGGTCGCCGCCCCGCCCGCCAGCTGGATCATGCGCCGCTTCTCCAGGCGCACGACCAAGGCCGCCAAGGGCGCCATGGCCGAGACCTCGGCGCTTTCCAGCGCGATCATGGAAAGCCTGGACGGCGTGCGCATCGTCAAGATCGAGAACCGCGAAAGCTACGAGGAGGCCCGCGTCGACCAGGTGGTGCGCCGCCGCCAGGGCCACCTGACCAAGGGCGCCAACGCGCGCGCCTATGCCGCGCCGGCCACCGAACTCCTGATGACCCTGATCACCGCGGTGGTGATCGCCTACGCCGGCTGGCGCTCCGAACACGGGCACATGACAGTCGGCGCGTTCGTCGCCTTCATGGGCGCGCTCGGCATGGCGTCGCAGTCGCTGCGCCAGCTGGCCAACCAGCAGACGGTGTTCGCCGAGGGCATGTCGGCGGCGCGCCGGCTGTTCAGCACGCTGGATATCGCGCCGCGGGTGCGCGAGCAGCCCGGCGCCCATCCGCTGCCCAGGGGTCAGGCGACGATCGGCTTCGAGCATGTGGGCTTTGCCTACGGCCCCGAAGGCCCGCCGACGCTAAGCGATGTGTCCTTCGAGGCGCATCGCGGCGAGACCGTGGCCCTGGTCGGCCCGTCGGGCGGCGGCAAATCGACCATTCTCAACCTGATCCCGCGCTTCTACGACCCCACCGCCGGCCGGGTGCTGATCGACGGGCATGACCTGCGTGAGGTGACGTTGCCGTCCCTGCGCGACCAGATCGCTCTGGTCACCCAGGAGCCTTTTCTGTTCGACGACAGCGTGCGCGCCAACATTGCCTACGCCCGGCCTCAGGCGAGCGATGGCGAGATCGAGCAGGCGGCGAGGGAGGCCGCGGCGCACGAGTTCATCCTGGCGCTGCCCGGCGGCTACGAGGCCCAGGTCGGCGAGGCCGGGGCCCGCCTGTCGGGCGGCCAGCGCCAGCGGATCGCCATCGCCCGGGCCTTCCTCAAGGACGCCCCGATCCTGCTGCTCGACGAGGCCACCAGCGCGCTGGACACCGAAAGCGAGGCCCAGGTGCAGGCGGCGCTGCGGCGGCTGATGGCCGGCCGCGCCACCATCCTGATCGCGCACCGGCTGTCGACCGTGCGCAACGCCGACCGCATCTATGTCATCGACAAGGGCCGGATCGTCGAGACCGGCGACCATGCCAGCCTGATCCGCGCGCGCGGCCTCTACGCGCGGCTGGCGCAGAGTCAGAATCTGGAGGCCGGTGCGGCGGAGGCGGCGGCTTGAAGGGGCTGTTGCGGCATCGCGCCGTGCAGACCCTGCTCGGCTGGCTGCTGGGGGGCTACATCCGCATGATCCTGGCGACGGTGCGTTGGCGCCACGAGAACCTCGATTGCGTCGAACCGGTGCTGGCGGGGCAGGCGGGCGCCGTCGCCCTGTTCTGGCACGGCCGCATCCCGCTCTGCCTGGCGATTGCCCCGCAGTGGTGGCGCAAGCGGACCAAGGCGCTGATTTCCCCCTCCGCCGATGGCGAATTCATCGCCCGGGCGCTGGCCATGGCGCGGTTTCCGGCGATCCGCATTTCGACGGCCAAGCCCGGCGATACCGCCAAGGCGCGCCAGGCGGTCGCCGCCTTCCGCGAGGCGGTGGCCCATGTCGCCGGCGGCGGAGCCCTGGTAGTCACCCCCGACGGGCCGCGCGGACCGGGCGAAGTCATCGCCCCCGGCGCCCTGCAGATCGCGCGCCGGTCCGGCCAGCCGGTGTTCCTGATCGGCATCGCCGCCGCGCCCGCCTTTCAGTTCGACACCTGGGACCAGGTGATGTTCGCCGCGCCGTTCGGCCGCGGGGCCGTGGTCTGGGATGGCCCTCTGTACGTCCCGCCCCAGGCCGACGAGGCCGCCATCGCGGGTCTGATCGCCGACTGGTCCGGGCGGCTTTCCGCCGCCACCCGCCGGGCCGAGGCGCTGGTCGGGCGCAGACCGCATTGATCCCGCGCGCGGGCGATGAGACATAGGCCCGATGGCGCACGCGCACGACCACCACGATCATGGGTCCGACCACGGCGCCCGCAGTCACGGTCACGATCACAGTCACAGTCACGGCGGTCACCGCCACCACGCCCCGGCGGATATGGGCCGGGCGTTCGCCATCGGCGTGGCGCTGAATTCCGGCTTCGTCGTCGTGGAGGTCGCCACCGGCTTTATGTCGGGCTCCATGGCGCTGCTGGCCGACGCCGGCCACAACCTCTCCGACGTCCTGGCGCTGCTGCTGGCCTGGGGCGCGACGGTGCTGGCGCGGCGCGCACCCACCGACCGGCGCACCTATGGCCTTCGCAAGGGCACCATCCTGGCGTCGCTGGCCAATGCGGTGTTCCTGTTGCTGGCGGTCGGCGCCATCGCTTCGGAATCGGTCCAGCGGCTGGCTGAGCCGGGCCCGATCGCCACCCGCATCGTGATGATCACCGCGGCGATCGGCGTGGCGATCAACGCCGCGACCGCGCTGCTGTTCCTGCGCGGCGGCAAGGCGGATCTGAACGTCCGCGGCGCCTTTCTGCATATGGCCGGCGACGCGGCGATCTCCGTGGCGGTGGTCATCGGCGCCGGCGTCATCGCGCTGACCGGGCTGAAGTGGATCGATCCGGCGCTCAGCCTGGCGATCGCCGGCGTCATCGTGTTCGGAACCTGGGGTCTGCTGCGCGATTCGGTGAACCTGGCGCTGGACGCGGCGCCCCGCGGCATCGACGTGGCCGAGGTGCGCGCCTGGCTGGCCGCCCTGCCCGGCGTCGAGGAGGTCCACGACCTGCACGTCTGGGCGATGAGCACCACCGAGACCGCCCTGACCGCGCATGTCATCCGGCCGGCGAATGATGACGGCGACACTTTCCTGCACCACGCCTGCGAGGAGCTGGCGC
>JANXXA010000264.1 GCA_025350885.1 Phenylobacterium sp. | reverse complement strand
TGGTCAGCAGCGGGAAGCCCACCCCTAAGTCAAAGCGCATCTGGCGGCCGAAGACGCCCAGAGTGCCGGTGCCGGTGCGGTCGCCACGTTCGACGCCGTTGGCCAGGAGGTCGGCGAGCAGGTTCAGATACTGCCGCTCCGGATGGTCGTGCGCGGCCTTGGAGATCGGGGCGAGGGCGGCGTGGGCGTTCATCGCGGGTGATTCGCCCGTGATTCGGTCTGTCGGGGAATGCTGCGAGCCGGTGCTCAGGGTCATGATCCTGTGCACCGAATCACCCGCCGAACCCGCCAGCGTCGAGGAACGCCTGTTCCTCCGCCGTGGTCACCCGGCCGAGGGCTTCGTTGCGATGCGGGAAGCGGCCGAAGCGGGCGATGATGTCGCGGTGGACGCCGGCCCACCTGAGGTCGTCGGCGACGCCAGCTTCCGCGCACAGCGCCAGGCCAAAGTCCTGGTCGGCGAGGTCCTCGGAATGTTCGAACGGCAGGTAGAAGAAGTTGCGCAGGGCGGGCTCCACCTGCCGGTCAAAGCCTCGCTCGACGGCGGCGCGGGCGAACGCTCGGGCCTTGGGGTCGGTGGCGAAGGCGTGTCCGGAGCCTCGGTAGAGATTGCGCGGAAACTGGTCGAGCAGCAGCAGCAGCGCCAGCGCGCCTTCAGCGGTCGCGGCCCAGGCGTCATATTCGCCGCGCGCGGCACGGTGGTGGGTCGGCTCGAACTTCAGGCGGATGGCCTCGTCGAAGGCCGGAACCTTCTTGAACCATTTCGCGGGTCCGGCGCCGAGCCAGAAGCCGACGATGTCGTTGGGGTGGGCGGTCACGGCGGCTTTGCGTCTCCAGATCTTCGTTCAAGCGCGGTTCAGGCGCGCGGGCAATAGTGGGATGCTGAGGACACCATCAATGGCGTCACGGCCCCACGGGATCAGAGAGATGAAAAGCAGACATATCGCCGTCCTGGCGCTGGTCCTTTTGGCCGGCGCGGCCACCCCGGCCCTGGCCCAGGAACATCCGCGCGACCGTGGCGGGGATCAGCCTGAGCCGCCGGACCGCGAGCCGCGCGACCTGATGGGCGGCCAGGCCCAGGCTCCCCGGAACCAGTTTCCCCGGGACGCGCCCCGCGTCAGCCGCGAAGTCCGCGACGCGCCGGCCCCGACCTTTGTCGCGCCGCCCGCCGTCGCGCCGCAGGAACGCCAGACGTTTCAGGCGCCCCCGTCGCCCCAGGAGGATCACGCCCGCTTTGGCGCGCCGCCGCCCGCGGGCGGGATCCCACGCGGCGGATCCGGCGGCCCGGGGCTGATGCCGAACCCGAACCATGATCGGGGCGCAGACCAGGTCCGCGGCCCCGAGCGCAACGGCGAGGTGGTCCGCGGCGGTGGCGAGCGCGGCTGGGACCGCCCGCACGAGGCCGGCCGCGGCCGCGAGGTCGAGCACGCCCATGGCGATCCGAGCCGGGACCGCGACCGCCGGCAGCATGGCGAGGACCGTCAACATGGCGACGACCGGGAGCATCGCGGCGATCGGCGCGACGGACATGACCATGACCATGACCATGACCGCGACCATGACCACGACCATGACCACGACCGCAATCGTGGCGATGTCCCGCGCTGGGAGCGGGGCCGCTATCCGTCGGTCTATTCCGCGCCGCGCCGGTTCCACATCTCGCCCTACCGTCAGCCCTATGGCTTCTATGCGCGCAGCTGGGGCTTCGGCGATATCCTGCCCCGCGGCTGGTATGGCGACAGCTACTGGCTGGACGACTTCTGGGGCTTCGATCTGCCCTATCCGCCGCCCGGGTACGCCTGGGTCCGGGTCGGCGACGACGCCGTGATGATCGACCGCTTCAACGGCCGCATCGTCCAGGTGGTGCGCGGCATCTTCTGGTAGCTAATCCAGATATCCCGCCGCCGTCAGGGCCGCGATCGACGCCTCGGCGGAGCGGTGAAGGATGAACTGGCCGCCGGCGTCTTCCCACAGGCGCCGGTGCTGGTCGCGGTCATCGACCAGGACGTCGCCGGGATGGCAGTGTTCGCGCTTCAAGGCCGCGGCGGTGGTGATCACCGGCACGCCGGGAAAGTGGCGGGCGGCCCAGGCGCGCTTCTGTGGCTCGGCCCAGGCGCCGCGCGGCAGGCCGGTGAGGATGATCGGGGCCTTGTGCCGCACCGCTTCGTAGAGCTGCCGGGCGTCCGGCAGCGGTTCCAGGTGCTCGAAGAAGCCGTCGGCCCGCGCCAGCCGCTTCCAGAATCCCCCGGCGCCATGGCGGGCCTCGAACGCGCGCGGGTCGGTGCCGAGCAGGGCGAGCGCGCCCTTGTCGAAGTCGGCCAGGACACCGTCGCAGTCGAGATAGATCTGCCGTCTCACCCGGTCTGGCAGGTCGGACACAGCCCGCGGGCCTCCAGGGTCACGCTGGTCACCCGATAGCCCTTGGCCTCGGCGGCGAGGCGGCCGGGGGCGAAGTCGGGCTCGAACTCCTCGGCGGCGCCGCAGCAGGAGCAGATCAGGAAGGCCGCGGCGTGGTTCTCGCCGTCCAGCCGGCAGGGCACGAAGGCGTTCAGGCTCTCGATGCGGTGGGCGAAACCCAGGCGCTCAAGGAAATCCAGGGCGCGATAGACCGTCGGCGGCTTGGCCGGTTCGCCGGTCTCGCCATAGGCCGCGATCAGGTCGTAGGCCTTCAGCGGGCCATCGGCCTGAAGCAGCAGTTGCAGCACGCGACGTCGCGGCGCGGTCAGCCGCTCGTCCGTCGCCACGCACCGGGCCTGTGCCGCCACGAGGGCACCATTCAGCGCCGGCCCTTTCAGACCCGGATGAGCCCCATCCTCATGCTGGCAGTCCGCAGCGTGCATACCCTCAGCTAACCCCGGTCAGCCCCGCGCTGCAATGCCCCAGTCGTGCTAGGAGTCGTGCTAGGCGTCCTCGGCCTCGCTGGCGGCGGTGTCGGCGCGCGGCGAACGGCGGCGCTTTGGCCGAGGCGCGTCTTCTGCATCAAGCTTGGGGGCTTCGGCGCGCGGGGCCGGGGCCTGCAGGAAGGCCGGGGCATGGCTCTCGCCGCCGTCAGCATCGCGCAGCACCCGGGCCGGGCGTTCGACGCGGGCGGGACGCGGGGCGCGCTCCGGGCGTTCGGCCGTCTGGCTGACCAGCGGCTGAGCCTGCGGCTCGATCACCGGCATCGGATCACGTTCCGGCCGCTCGTCGCGATTGCGCTCGTAGCGCGGGCGGTCCTCACGGATCTGGGTCTCGCGTGGCCGGTCGTCGCGCTGGGCGTCCCTGGGCTGTGCATCTCTCGGCTGCGACTCTCTCAGCTGCGACGACTCTCTGGGCCGCTCGTCTCTGGGCCGCTCGTCGCGCCAGGGGCGGTCGCGGCGGCCCTGGCCCTGCTGGCCCTGGCCGTTGCTATCGCGCGGAGCCTCGTTGCGGTCGCGGTTTTCGTAGCGGGGCCGCTCGTCGCGCTGGAAGTCGCGCGGCGGGTCGCGTTGGGCCTCTCGGGGTCGGTTGTCGTCGCGGGGGCGCTGCTCGCCGCCCTCGCGGGCCTGCCAGCTCTCGGCGGTCTCGCCGGCTTCCGCGGCGGCCAGATCGGCGGCTTCCGACTGCGCCTGGGCGCCCTCGTCCTCGAAATCGATGTCAAAGCCGGACGAGAAATGGTCGCGGCCGAGGATCTCGCTGGCCGGGCGGGTGGGCTGCATGGCCCGCAGCAGACGGAAGTAGTGCTCGGCGTGCTGCAGATAGTTTTCGCCGAGCACCCGGTCGCCGGCCGCCGAGGCGTCGCGGGCGAGCTGCTGATATTTTTCGAAGACGTGCTGGGCGTTGCCGCGCACCTTGGAGCCCTCGGGTCCGTTGGAATCGAACGCCCGGTTGGCGTTCTGCGGCTGCGGTTTGCCGCCGCCCCCGCCGCCGCCGCTCCCGCCGCCGCCGCGATTGCGGCCGCGTTGACGCTTCATACCTTTGAAATCTCTCATTATTTGATAACCGTCTTATTCTTCCCCGGCAGACCCCTGGCGGGTCGGCCTGTGCGCTAGTGTCCCGATCCCGAAGTTCGCAGGCGCTTGTGGCCGGCGCGGTCGAACTTCGGAATCGATAAGGACACTAGCAAGCCTTTGTTTTTTAGTGTGCTTCTTGGATTTGAAGTTCGCTCAGAGCCTGATCCCTCTAGAAGGCGAACTTCATATCCAGCACACTAACCTTCAGCGGGATCGGGCGCATTGCCCGGATTTTCGTTGATGAAGCTAGTGTTCCCCGTCTTCCGCGCGAAAGCCCTGAAAGCCGGAAGCCTTGAAAGCGGGAAGCTCTGAAAGCCGCCGCGCCCTGTCGGGACCTGCCTGTAAGTGACCGGCCTGTCGTGACCGGCGTGCGTCCTTTGCGGGACGCCTCTACCTGAAGCCGACGATTTGGTGGAGACATTTCTTAAGTAGCGAGTCGGGTTCAGCTTTCCAAGGGGTTTTTCACGCCGGCCACAACCCGGTCCCGGTCACCGAGGTCGCGCAGGGTCTGCACCTCGCGCGCGCCGGCCTCGCGGAACAGGGCCTCGACCGCGCTCTTCTGGTCGTAGCCGATCTCCACGGCGAAGCGGCCGCCGGGCTTCAGCACCCTAAGAATCTCCGGCGCCAGGCGGCGATAGTGCGTCAGGCCGTCGGCTCCGCCCTCCAGCGCGATGCGCGGTTCATGATGGCGCACTTCGGGGTCCAGGGTCTCGATGACATGGCTGGCGATGTAGGGGGGGTTGGAGACCACCAGGTCGAAGGTCGCCTCGCCGAGGCCGGCCGTCCAGTCGCCGCGCAGCAGGGCGAGGCGCCCGGCGAGCCCCAGGTTGGCGGCGTTTTC
>JANXXA010000228.1 GCA_025350885.1 Phenylobacterium sp. | reverse complement strand
CCGGCATCGCGGCTTTCGGGATGATCGCGCCGGGGTGCTGAACCACGACGGAGGCCAGCGCGCGTCCGGCGGCGACGGCCTCGCCCACGGGACGCCCACGCAGCCGCGCCGCCAGGTAGCCCGCGTTGAAGCTGTCGCCGGCCCCGGTGGTGTCGGTAACGGCGGCGAGCGGCGGGTCAGGCGCGAACAGCTCCGCGCCGTCGCTGCTCAGCACCTCGATCCGGTGGTCGGCGTGGCGCAGCACCACCTCCAGCCCGCGCGCGGCCCAGGTCCGGGCCATGGCTTCGGCCGAGCGCCCCTTGAAGGCCGCCACGTCGTCGGCGCTGAGCGACAGATAGCGGCAGTGCGGCAGCATGGCCTCGATGGCCGCGCGCCCGACCTCGCGGTCCGGCCACTGGCTGGCCCGGAAGTTGGTGTCGAAGGCCACCGCCGCGCCGGCCGCGGTCGCCTCCGCCATCAGCCGCGACAGCACCGCGCGCCCCGCTTCGCCGACCACCGCCAGGGTGATGGCGGAGATCAGGATCAGGTCAGCCGCCTGCAACGCCGCGCTCAGGGCCGGCAGGTCGACGAGGCTCAGGTAGTCCCGCGCCGGCGACTCGGCGCGCCAGAAAAAGAAGCCGCGCTCGCCCGTGTCGTCGCTCTGGATGGCATAGAGCCCCGGCAGCCGTCCCGGCGCCTCGACCATCAGGCCGCGGTCCAGCCCCTCGGCCTGCAGGCTCGCCAGGATGCCGGCGCTGAACGGGTCACCCTGACCGACGGCCGACGCATAGGCGACCTCGAAGCCCAGCCGACGCAGATAGACCGCGGTGTTGTAGGTGTCGCCCGCATAGCCGATGCGCGCGTCGCCCGACCCCGTGAGGCTGAGTTCCGCCATGCATTCGCCGAGCGCGATCACGCCCGCCATGTTCACCTCGTTGGTCGCCGTTGGCCGCAGGGTCCGAGACATTGCCGCTCGACTGCAGGCGGCGCAAGTCGCCGCAGGGGGCAGGAAAGCGTTGCCGCGCCGCACACCGGGTCTATGGGAGTGCGATGAGAAAGCGCGCGCCTGAACCGCCGTCGGGGCGGGAGCCCGACCGGGAACCGCGCGTGCAGTTCGCCGCCCTGCCCTGGCGGCGCAACGCCGCCGGAGACGTGGAAGTCCTGCTGATCACCAGCCGCGAGACCCGCCGCTGGGTGATCCCCAAGGGCTGGCCCATCCGCGGATCAAGTTCCGCGCAATCGGCTGCCCGCGAAGCGTTCGAGGAGGCCGGCGTACTCGGCAAGATCGGCAAGCGTCCGCTTGGCGCCTTCAGCTATGACAAGCGTCTGAAGAGCAACCGGCTGCAGCACGTCCGCGTCGCGGTGTTCGGCCTTCAGGTTGAGCGCGAGATGGCCAACTATCCCGAGCTCGGCCAGCGCGAAAAGCTCTGGCTGCCGGCCGCCGAGGCCGCGCGCCAGGTCGATGAACCGGAACTGATGGTGCTGCTCGCCACCTTCAAACCCTAGCTGCGCCAAGCCGGCGGCGCTATCGTAGGTCGGTTCATTTCGCACGAGAGGCGAGCGTGCGTTACCGAGGGCGGCGGCTGTGGCATGGCTGGCCGATGACCGCTTCGCTTGGAACCATCGAAGGCTTCTTCGGCCGCCCGTTCAGCTGGCCCGAGCGCACCGAGCTGATGCAATTCCTGGCCGGCTATGGCTATGGCTTTTATCTCTACGCTCCGAAGGCCGACGCCTTCCTGCGCCGTCGCTGGCGCGAGACCCATCCGGCCGAGGAGATGGCGGCGATCTCCACCTTCGCCGCGGCCTGCCGCGAGGCGGGCGTGGCGTTCGGGGTCGGGCTTTCGCCGTTCGAGCTGCACTTCGACTTCACGCCGGACGCCCGGACCGCGCTGACCCACAAGCTGGCTGCGTTGGGCGCGGCGGGCTGCGACTGGCTGGCGATCCTGTTCGACGACATGCGCGGCGCGGTGGCCGACCTGGCCCGGCGCCAGGCCGAGATCGTCGCCTTCGCCGCCGAACGCACCCGGGTCCAGCGGCTGATCGTCTGCCCCAGCTACTATTCCGACGACCCGATCCTTGACCGTGCGTTCGGTCAGCGTCCGGCCGCCTACCTGCGCGACCTCGGCATGGCGCTCGACCCGGCCATCGACATGATGTGGACCGGCGAGGAGGTCTGCAGCCGCGACTACGCGCAGTCTCATCTCATCCGCGTCGCCCATCAGATGGGCCGCAGGCCGTTCCTCTGGGACAACTATCCGGTCAACGATGGTCCGCGGATGAGCCGCCACCTGCACCTGCGCGCGGTCACCGGGCGACCCGCCGCCATCCGCCCGCTGATCGCCGGCCACGCGGTCAATCCGGCGTCGCAGGCGGTGCTCAGCCGAATCCCCATGCTGACCTTGGCCGCGAGCTACCGCTGCGCTGACGCCTATGCCTATGGCGAGGCATTTCGCTCGGCCGCCAGGGCGGTCTGCGGCCCCGAACTCGCCGATCAGCTGGCCATGGACATCAGCGCGCTGCAAGACGCCGGCCTGAACGACATCAGCCCGGCCCGCCGTGACAAGCTGCACGCCCGCTACCTGGCCTTCGACCATCCGGCGGCTCGCGAGGTGATCCGCTGGCTCGACGGCGGCTACGCGGTCACGGGCGAAGAGATCCTCACGCAATAGGCTCCTTGGCGGTAACCCTGCGTCGATTTGCCAACGCGCCTCGGATACTTGCAGCCTCGCCCGCGCGACTGCGGGCGACTGCTCATAGGCCGTCCGAGACCGCGCCCGAGGCGGTTGGTTAATCGGCGTTAGCCACTTGCGAAAACCTTACCTTTATTTTCCGGCGCCATGCTGCGGCTCGTTAACTCGGGGGCGCGCCGTTCGCGCGGGCAGCCGGCAGGTGGAGTGGAGAGGTGTCGCAGTCCTACCCAACGTTCGCGCGTAAGCTCGTTGTCCTGCATGTTGACGACGATCCGATGAACCTGCGCGTCGTCGAGGAAATTCTCGGCGCGTTCGGCCACAGGACCATCGTCGCCAGTTCGGGCGCCGAAGCTTTGGCCTGTCTTGGCAATCAGCTGTTCGATGTGGTGCTGATGGACATTCACATGCCGGGCATGAGCGGGATCGAAGCCGTCGAGCGGCTGCGCAGGTCCGACAGCCCGGCGCGTGACCTGCCGGTGATCGCGTTGACCGCCGATGTGATGACCCGTCGACCGCAGGACTATCTGGACCTGGGATTTTGTGACTTCGTGGCCAAGCCCATCCTGGTGTCGGGCCTGATGGACGCCATCAAGAAAGCCGCCGAACCGGCCCCGGCCGCCCAGGACCTGCGCCGCGCCGGCTAGACCCTCGCCACCAGCCAAGCCCCGAGCTAGGCTTGCCCGCCGGCCGCCAGAGCCGGGCCAGAGCCGGAAACGGGAGGCTGTCATGCCCACGCTCAATCGCGACGGAGTCGGTATCCACTACGAGGTCACCGGCGACGGCCCGGCGCTGCTCCTCACCCACGGCTATTCGGCGACGTCGGCGATGTGGGCCGGCCAGATTGGCCCGCTCAGCGCCCACTTCAAGGTCATCGTCTGGGACATGCGCGGCCACGGCCAGTCCGACTATCCGGCCGACCTCGACGCCTATTCCGAACAGGCCACGGTCGCCGACATGGCCGCCCTGCTTGACGCTGTCGGCGCCCGCGACGCCATCATCGGGGGGTTGTCGCTCGGCGGCTATATGAGCCTGGCGTTCAACGCCACCCATCCGGATCGCACGCGTGCGCTGCTGATCATCGACACCGGACCCGGCTACCGCAATGATGCCGCCCGTGAGGCCTGGAACGCCAGCGCCATCGCCCGCGCTGAACGCTTCGAGGCCGAGGGATTTGGCGACCTCTCCCGCGCCAGCGCCGAGGTGCGCCTGGCCCGGCACCGCGACGCCTCGGGCCTGGCCCGCGCCGCCCGCGGCATGCTCACCCAGAAGACCGCCAGGGTCATCGAGAGCCTGCCTGCCGTCGCCTGCCCGGCCATTGTCATCGTTGGCGCCGACGACACGCCGTTCCTGGCCGCTTCCGACTACATGGCCGCCAAGATCCCCGGTGCACGCAAGGTGGTCATCGCGGGTGCGGGTCACAGCGCCAACATCGACCAGCCCCAGGCGTTCAACACCGCCCTGCTGGGATTCCTGAAGGACGCCGGGCTGACGGCGTAGGGTTCCGGTTGTTGGCGAAGCTCCGCGAAATGCGGCACACAGGGTCTTGGAGTCTGTGAGGACGAAAGGATGCCGCGCATCGGCCGCCATCGCCGTTCGTCCGGGCCGGCCGCATCGCCGCGGCCGGGCGCATGATCGTGGCCCAAGACGCGACCGATCCCCTTCTCGCGGCCTATCTCGAACGACGCCAGAGCCTGCTGCGCTTTCTGGCCGCCCGGTGCGGTTCGCTGGCGGTCGCCGAGGATCTGACCCAGGAGCTCTTTCTGAAGCTGGCCGGCCGTGACCCGGGCGGCGAAATCGGCAACCCGACCGCCATGCTCTACCGGATGGCGCTGAACCTGATGCTCGACCGGGCCCGCGGCGACAGCCGCGCGGCGGCGCGCGACACCGCCTGGCGCCAGATCGCGCGCAGCGAGATCGGCGGCCAGGATGTCGCCGATGATCCCCCCGCTGACGAGGCGGCCGCGTCGGCCCAACGCCTGCGCCAACTGATCGCCGCCGTCCAAGACCTTCCGCCGCAGGCGGGTCGGGCGTTCCGCCTGCACAAACTGGAGGGGCTCAGTCACGCCGAGACCGCGCGCGTCATGGGGCTGTCGGTCAAGGCGGTGGAAAAGCATGTCAGCGCGGCGCTGAAGGCCCTCACCGCGAGGTTGTCACCATGAACAACCAGAAATTGTGCGGGCTCACCGGGGGGCGGGCCATGCCGGTGACGTCTATATCAAGGTCAGGCGCCTTCGTGCGGGCGCGGCAGGTGCGGCGATGAGCGAGGCTTGGATCAGGGTGGAGGACGCCAGGCGCGGCGCGGCGGCCGACTGGCTGGTGCGCCTGCAGTCGGCCGACCTGACGGAGACCGAAGCTTTGCGGTTCGACAGCTGGCTGGCGGTTCATCCGGCCAACGCCGTCGCCTATGATCAGGTGCTGTCGGTAACGCTGGAGCTTGAGGCCGCTGCGCCCGGAATCGCGCGCGCCCTGAAGGCAACGCCCTTGCGTCGTTCAACGCCCACGCGTCGCGGCTGGTTCGTTGCGGGGGGACTCGCCGCGGCCGCGACCCTGGCCGTCGCGGTCATGCCGTTTTCCGCCCTGAGGCCGGCGGCGACGCAGACTTACGTCACCGCCAAGGGCGAGCACCGCACGGTCAGGCTCGCCGATGGCTCGGTGCTCGATCTTAATGCCGGCTCGGCGCTTTCGGTGACGCTAGCCAGGGACGCGCGGCAGGTCACCCTCATGCAAGGCGAGGCGGTGTTTGATGTCGCGCCCGACAAGGCCCGGCCCTTCCTGATCGCCGCCGGCGACCGCACCGTGCGCGTGGTCGGCACCCGTTTCGACGTCCGCCGCCGCGACGGCCAGCTTTCCGTGACGGTCGAGCGGGGCCTGGTCGAGGTGCGCCCGACCGAAGCCGCGGCTGCCGCAGGCGCGGCCATCGGATCTCGCGCTTTCCGCCTGCATCCAGGCCAGCGCCTTGACCACGCCGAGGGTGCGCCCGACGTCCGGGTCAGCGCCGCCGATCCGGCGCAGGTCTTCGCCTGGCGCACCGGCCGGCTGATCTATCGCGATCAGCCGCTGGGCGATGTCATCGCTGATCTGAACCAGCAGTTCCCCCGCCCGATCGTCCTTGAGGATCCGGCGCTGGCCAGCACCCGGGTCTCCGGCGTGCTGGTGCTTGACGATCAGGCCGCGGTTATTCGCCGCCTCGCTTTGCTCGCGCCGATCAAGGCGCTACCCTCGGCGCGGGGTGTATTGCTTCGCAGCGATACGGCGGCGAAGCCGTGAGGGGGATGATCGGCGATATCCAGGCCACGGGCCTTCGTTCACGCGTCCCTGTCGGGACTGTTGCTGCTCGGGCTCGCCGCCCGGGCTGAGGCCGCCGACGCGCGCCGCCGTTTCGAGATTGCGCCAAAGCCCTACGCCGAAGCCCTGATCGACCTGGCCGTGCAGGCCGATGTCTCGCTGCTGGGCGCCTCAGCCTGCGGCGACGGCGGCAAAACCTCGCTGTCAGGCGTCTATAGGCTCAGCGACGCGCTCGCCCGCCTGCTGGCCGGCGCGCCCTGCGCCTGGCGTATTGTTGACGCCGGGACGGTTCGGGTGACGCCTTTGGCCGCCCCGCCCCGCATCGTTGCGGCCGGCGCCCCGCTGATCACCGAACTGCTGGTCACAGCCCGCAAGCGGCCGGAGCGGCTCGACACCTTGCCGGCGGGCGTCAGTGTCATCTCCGGCGATCAGCTGCGCGCCACCGGCGCCGGCGACGCCCGCGACACCGCCGGTCAGCTGGTCGGCCTGCTGATGACCAACCTTGGCCCAGGGCGTGACAAGCTGCTGATCCGCGGGTTGTCGGACGGCGCCTTCACCGGTCGCGCGCGCTCCACGGTCTCCACCTACCTCGACGACACGCCGATCAACTACAACGCGCCCGACCCCGATCTCAAACTCGCCGACATCGAACGGGTGGAGACCGTGCGGGGGCCGCAAGGCGCGCTCTATGGATCCGGAGCGCTGGCCGGCGTTTACCGGATCGTCGCCAACAAGCCCGATCTGGACCGCTACGCTGGCGGACTGCAGGCCACCGTCGCCTCGACGGCAGGGGGGTCACCAAGCCAGGAGGCTGACGGCTATCTGAACATCCCCCTGGCCAAGGGTCGCGCGGCGTTGCGTCTGGTCGGCTACTACGACCTGCTCGGCGGTTATCTCGACAACGTCTCCCTGCGGCTTTCGAATGTCGACAGCACGTCGCGCCAGGGCGGCCGCATCACCCTGCGGATGACCCTCGATGATCGCTGGACGATTGACGCCACAGGCGTGATTCAGCGGCTGCGCTCACAGGATACCCAATACACCACCGCCACGGCCGGTCGCGGGCGGCGCGCCAACCAGGTTCGTGAAGCCTCGGACAACGACTTTTCCGAAGTCACGCTCAGCGTGCGCGGGGCGCTTGGCGGCGCGGACCTCGCGGCCTCCACCTCCTATGTGCAGCACGACTACGCCAGCCTCTACGACGCCACCGCCGCGGCGGCTGTGTTCAGCGAGACGGGCGCCAGTCTGGGCATCTATTCGGAGAGCGCGCGTATCCGCCGGCTGGTTCAGGATGTGGTGCTGACCTCCAGCGGCGACGGGCCGGTAAGCTGGCTGGTCGGCGCCTACGCCTCGAGCTCGATCGAACGCACGCCCTCATCGCTCGGCATCCTGGTCGGCGGCGGGGCCTCGACGGCGCCTCAGGCCCTGACCGCCCTGACGCGGGTCTATAACGAGGCGCGCCGCGACAAGCTGCGCGAGCTTGCGGCCTATGGCGAGGCCACCTGGCGGTTCGCCCCGGGCTGGACGGCCGCGATCGGCGCCCGGACCTTCCAGACCGCGCTCAAGGTCAATGCCGATATCGTCGGCGCGCCCCCCGCCCAGTCGCGCGCGGTCAGCGAGACCCGAAAATTCACCGGCGTCTCGCCAAAGGTCTCGCTGCAGTACCAGTTCGCCGACGGGACGCTGATCTATGGCATCTACACGCAAGGCTTCCGTCCGGGTGGGATCAATTCCACCGGATTCCTGACCATCCGGCCATCGCGCAGCACGTTCGAACCGGATCAGCTGCGGAATTTTGAAATCGGCGCCAAAGGCCGTTTCATGGACCGGCGCCTGGTTGTCCGGGCCGCGGCCTTCTACGATCTGTGGTCGAACATTCAGTCCGATCAGTATCGACTGTCAGGTCTGGCCTACACCGCCAACGTCGGCGACGCGCGCATCGGCGGCCTGGAAACCGAGGTCGCCTATGACTGGGATTTCGGCCTGTCGGTCCAGGCCAACGCGCTCTATTCGCAGCCCCGGTTCACCCGCACCAACCCCAACTTCGCCAACACCCTGGGCTCGGGCCTGCCCGGCGCGCCGCCCGCCTCGGGCGGTCTGCTGGTGCGCTACGAGCGGACCCTCCGCGATGGCCTGACCCTGCGGCTGGTGGGCGAGGCGAACTATGTCGGCCGCACCCGCCTGACCTTCGACCCCGCGCTGTCCTCCAAGACCGACGCGGTGGTCAACGCCGAACTGCTCGCCGAAATCGCCGGACGGCACTGGACCGCTGGCCTGTTCATCGCCAACCCGACCGACGCCTCGGGCAACACCTTCGCCTACGGCAACCCCTTCACCTTTGGCCAGGTGCGCCAGGTGACGCCCCAGCGTCCGCGCACGATCGGCCTGCGCCTGTCCGCCGCGTTCTGATTGACCGGCGAAAGAATCACCCCGGCGTCAGCGGGGGGCGGATCGGGCCCGCGGCGTCTTTAACCTTGACGGCGGATTTGCGCCGCGGGGCTCTGGGACGGGGGGTCGTCAGTGAAACTATCGGCTCTGGTCTGCGCGCAGAACGACGAAGCGCGGCTGGCCGACTGCCTGCGCCGGCTCGAATTCTGCGACGAGATCGTCTTGGTGGCTGACCGCTGCACGGATCGTTCCCAGGACATCGCCCGGCAGTTCGGGGCCCGCGTCATCGATGGAATTTTCCCGCTGGAGAGCCAGCGCAAGGCCGCCGGCGTTGCGGCCTGCCTCGGCGACTGGATTTTCGAAATCGAGGCCGACGAACAGGTCAGCGACGCGCTGGCCTATGAGGTCCGCGCCAGCATTCATGGACGCCCCGGCGGCGACTGGTTCGACGTCCCCATCGACAACTACGTCGGCGAGACCTTGGTCCGTCATGGCTGGGGGGCGGGGCTGGGCGATGTCATGGCGCCGCGGCTCTATCGTCGTACGCTGAAACGTTGGACCGCGCGGCGGGTTCAGCCGGTTGTCAGCCTCGAGGGTCGGTTCGCGGGCGCGCTGGAAACCCCGCTGCTTCGTCGCACCGACGCCGACGTCGGCCAGATGCTGACCCGACTGCACCGCCAGACCTGGCTGCGCGCGCAGGACCTCGCAGACGCCAACCAGCCCGGCACGCTGATCGGCGATCTGGCCAGCGCGGCAGTCCGGTTCGGACGCTGCTATCTCTGGCGCCAGGGTCTGCGGGAAGGTGAGATCGGCTTTTTGATCTCGATGATGGCGGGTCTCGACGCGGTGCTGTCGGGCTTGCGCGCCCGCGAGCTTCTCAAGGCCCGGGCGCTGGCCGTTCACGCCGCGCCCGCCCAGCCCATGCGTATCGGCCGCACGGGTTAGCCGTCAGCCGCCCAACGCCCGGATCTAGCCGATCATCTGGTCGATGCTGTCGAGCGTCTCGGCGATATCCAGCTTCTGCGTCGGGGGCCGCACCAGTCGCGATACCCGCATGAGCAGGTGGTTGTCCTTGAACGGCTTGGCCAGATAGTCGCGGGCGCCCAGTTGCACGGCGCGCTGGACGTCGGCCGCGGCGTGGCTGGCGGTCAGCACCAGGGTCGGGGTCCGCGCCAGGCCGGCCTTGCCCATGCGTTGCAGCACGCCGAACCCGTCGAGCCCGGGCATGTTCAGATCGAGCACCATGGCCACGGGCCGCAGGCTGGCGAGCTTTGCCAGGGCGTCGTGGCCGTCGCGCGCCGTGAAGGCGTCGAAGCCGGCCAGAGTCAGCCGCGTGGAGACCAGTTCGAGGATCGCCCGATCGTCATCGACGACCAGGATACGTTTCTGGCCGGTGTCATAGGGCGGCATGGATCTTGACCTCTTCGGGTAGCGCGCCAGCGGCGTGGTCGGTCTGCAGCCGATTGAATGGCTCGCTGGCCTCGATCACCGGCTGGACGGACCTCTGCTCGGTCACATCCATCACCGTGCCGAACAGCGCGGTGATCCGTCCGGTGCGATCACACTCGCACACGGCGCTGCCGCTCAGCAGGCGGGTCTCCCCGTCGGGGTGGACAATTCGCGTCAGGACCCCGGACCAGGCCTCGCCGGTGGCCAGCGCGGTCTCAAGCCGGGCATTGGCTTCCTTGTCGTCGTCGGGATGAGTCATCGCCATCGCCGCGTCCAGCGCCGGCTCGCATCCCGGCTCCAGTCCATAAATGCGGAACATCTGGTCCGACCAGGAGATCTCCTGGGTCAGGGCGTCGAGCCGCCAATAGCCGACGCCGGCGATCGCTTCGGCCATCGAGGCGCGCCGAGTCTGTTCCCATAGCGCATCGCGGATCATCCGGTTGTGGGTCACGTCTCGAAAGACGTTGAGCAGGGCGATCGGCTGGCCGTCGGCGCCATGGATCAGGCTGGGATTGCCCTCCAGCCAGACCCACGAGCCGTCCTTGCAGCGGATCCGATGCTCGCGATCCGGCGGTTCGTCGGAAACGTCGCCGTTGAACAGCGCACGTCCATTGGCTTCCATGTGCTCGAGATCATCGGGGTGGGTGAAGTCGGCGGCCGTCTTGCCGATCAGTTCGTGCTGCTGGTAGCCCAAGGCCCGGCAGGCCGGAGAGGCGTAGATGATCGCGCCCGTCGCGTCGGCCAGTATGATCAGATCCTTGATCTTCTCCGACAGGACATCCCAGGTAACGTCACGGCTTGGCGCCTCGGCGGCGTCGTCGCTGATCCTGAGCCGTTGCTGGCGCGGAATTCCGTCGGACCGGTTGGCTGGAGCGGACATAAATAATCCATAAGGTCAAGCAGCTTCATCCACAGTCTTGCGCGCTGGCGCTTGCTTCTGAGTTAACGCGCCTCCAACCGTCGCCCGCGGCGCGACCCCCGACCGCCGGGGCCGGTCAGGACAGCGCTTCGCCGCTTCGATGGCCGGCCGGCCTGGCGACGGCGGCGGCGGTTGGCGCGGTCACCGATCCGCCCAGCCGCTCCAGCAGGTGGTCGCCGACCCTGAGCGCATTGGCCACCGTCGTCAGGGTCGGGTTCACCGCGGCGATCGACGGGAAGAAACTGGTGTCGACCACGTAGAGGTTGTCCAGGTCGTGGGCCTTGCACCAGGGATCCAGCACGGAACCTCCCGGATCGGCGCCGAAGCGGATCGTGCCGGCCTGGTGCGCCGTGCCGTAGAGCGGCAACAGACTTTCCATCTCGAAATGATGCTGGCTGATCGGATGGGCGTGATCGACGAAGCCGTCCAGCGAGGCGTGCAGCCGCTTCACCAGCCGCTCGTGGCCCTCCAGGTTGTTGTAGGTGTAGTCGAGGTTGATCCGCCCGTCGGGGGTCACCCGCACCCGGTTGCCCGGCAACGGCAGGTCCTCGGAGATCACCAGCATCGACAGCATCCGCTCGGCGATCCCCTCGGAGATCACGTCGGGAACCAGGCCGGGCGGCAACCAGTCGGAGACCTGGCCCTCCAGCGTCTGGCCGGACATGTATTCCAAGAGCTGGATGTGGCCCATGGGCTTGTCGTAACTGCCGTCGGGGTCGCCCCAGTAGAAATCGTTGCAGGCCAGCGTCTTGGGGAAGCTCACGTCCACATGCGCCGCGGTCAGCGAGACCATGGCCGTCAGCGTGTGGAACATGTAGTTGCGGCCGACCTGATCGGACCCGTTGGCCAGGCCCGCCGGATGGGCCGCATTGGCCGAGGCCAGCAGCACGGCGGCCGAATTGGCCGCGCCGGCCGCCAGCACCACGATATCGCCGGTCCAGCGCTCCTCGCCCTGTTCGGTCTGACAGACCACCTCGCTCACCGTGCGGCCCGACGGGTCGGTCTCCAGCCGCGTCACCTTGCGCCCGGTCAGCAGCGTGACGTTCGGCAGGTCCATCAGGGGCTCAATTGCGATCGTGCGGGCGTCGGACTTGGCCTTCAGCAGACAGGGATAGCCACCGCAGGTCTTGCACCGGATGCAGGCCGAGGTTACCGGATGGGCCTGGTCGAGGTTGATCCCCAGCGGCAGGGAGAACGGCGTCCAGCCTTGCGTCTTCCAGTGCTCGCGAAGCCGTGCGATCCCCGGGTCATCATGCACGGCGGCGTAGGCATACGCGCCTTCCGTCCCCTCTTCCGTCGGGTCGTCGCCGCGGTTCCCGTGCACCCGCCAAAGTGTCTCGGCCTCGGCATAGTAGGGCGCCATGTCGGTCAGGCTGAGCGGCCAGGCCGGCGAAACCCCGCCGGCATGCTGCACCTCGCCGAAGTCGCGCCCGCGCAGCCGCATCAGCGCCGCGCCATAAAAGGTGGTATTGCCGCCGACCCAATAGTGGGTGTTCGGACGGAAGGGTTTGCCGGCCTTGTCGTACCATTGTTCCTGGGTGCGGTAGCGGTGCTCGACGAACACCGCCTTGGCGCTCCAGTTCTGCGCCTCGCGCGGCAGCTGCTCCCCGCGCTCCAGGATCAGGATCGACTTGCCCGACGCGGCCAGTCGCTGCGCCAGCGTCCCGCCACCCGCGCCCGAACCGATGATCACCACGTCGAAATGCGCCATGCCTACCTCTCCACCTGCTCAGCCGCCTGCTTGGTCGCGCCTGGGCGGCCACGCGCGCGCCGTATGAAGGATCGCCAGCACCCAGACCGTATCGCCATCGATCTCGTAGACCAGTCGGTAGCTCGAATGTGGAACCAGTTCGCGCGTTCCAGAGACTCTTCCAACTCGGCCACGCATCGGGAATTCGCCGAGGCTCCGCGCCGCATCGCTGAAAAGCCTGTCCATTCGAGCCGCAGCGTTCGGACTGCCCTCGAAGATGCGATCCCAGATGTCGGCGCGGTCCTGTCGCGCTTCCGGCGTCCAGATGACCGTCACGCCAGGTGGGCTGCCTTGAGCCGGCGCGCGGCGAACTCAATTTCCACGTCTTCATTGGACAGGCCGTCGCCCGAACGCATCGAGGACCGGGCGGCCGCCACCTTACCTCGCACGAAGGCGTCGTAGTCACGCTCAGCACGCTGTCGCTCGACGAACTCGCGCATCAGTTCGCGGACCACCTGAGACGCCGGGCGATGGACGGCCTCGCTGGCCGCCACAAATTCATCGCGCAGCTCGGATTCAAGCTTCATCGTGAAGACTGCTGCCTTCGCCATCTTCGCCTCCAGGCCCCTTTGATACTAACGTCGTTAGTACATCACTGGCGCGGGCCCTACAAACTATGTCGGCAGATGATACTTCGCCGACGCCCGGTTCAGGATCGGGATCAGCAGCGCCCGGGGCATGTGCCGCAGCACCGCCGCGGCGATCCGGTTGTGCGCGCCCGGGATCACCACGACCTGGCCCCGGTCATTGGCCGCCAGGGTCTGGGCCACCACCTGCTCGGCGGTCTGAAAGAACCGCCGCGGCGCCTCGTCCATCACCGCCTTGGTGCCGTTGGCCAGGGCGAATTCGGTGAGCGTGAAGCCCGGACAGGTCACCGTCACCTTGATCCCGCTGGTCTTCAGCTCCGCCGCCAGGGACTGGCTGAAGCTGACCATCAGGCTCTTGGCTCCCGGATAGAGCGAGTGGCCGGCCACCCCCGGCGCGAAGGCCGCCATCGACCCGACGTTGATGATCGCGCCGCGCCCGCGCGCCACCATCCCGGGGATCGCGCCATGCGCCAGGCCGCAGGCATTGACCACCAGGGTCAT
This sequence comes from Phenylobacterium sp., assembly GCA_025350885.1. Classification (GTDB taxonomy): domain Bacteria; phylum Pseudomonadota; class Alphaproteobacteria; order Caulobacterales; family Caulobacteraceae; genus Phenylobacterium. The sequence goes on along the minus strand of JANXXA010000228.1, from coordinate 2,512 downwards.
CAGGAAATCCCGCTGGCGCGCCCAGGGCACGCCCGTGAAACTCTGCGCTATGGAGAACCCGGCGTTATTGACCAGCGCGTCCACAGTCCGCCCGCGGTCGGCCACGACGCTCAGCACACCGACATGGGCCTCATACTGCGCGAGATCGGCGGGGATGGCGAAAGCTTCGATCCCGTGGGCGGCAGCCAGTTCGGCGGCCAGCGCCTCGAGCCGATCAGCCCGCCGCGCCACCAGCGCCACGTCGTAGCCGCGCGCCGCATAGGCCCGCGCGAAGGCAGCCCCAATCCCCGCCGACGCTCCGGTAATCAGGGCCAGGGGACGGGAATAGGGATCGGGGCTGGTCATCAGGCCAATAGGGTCGCCTCCCGACGCCGGCGTCAACGCAGGCGCGTCGGCAATGCGCGCTCAGACCGCGGCCGTCGCCCAACGCGAAGGGACATCGACGGCCGAGGCCAGGCCGCGCCTCCGTTCGATGGCCCGCACCACCATCGCCGAGGCCCACCGGTGGGCGGTGAACATATCGGCGAACACAACGCCGGCGATCGGGACCGCGCTAGTGATCGTGCGGACGAACAGCAGCCCGGTGGCGGCGATCAGCACGGAGGCCGGAACACCGGCGCGAGCGCCCTGCACGACGATGAAGCCGCCCGCCAGCGTACTGTAGAGCTCGCCCACCCCGGGGATCCAGCTCAGCATCGCGTCGACCCCCAGGTTGAACGATCCGACCCGAATCAGGCTGTCGGAAAGTCGGCCCACCAGGGCCACGCTGTCGCCGATGGCGACGAGTTCGGCGTCGGATCTAGGCATGAGGTGATCTCCGGGCAAAGCTTTGGCGGGTCAGTCTTGCGGCGCGTCGTGCGTGGCGCTGTCGGGCGCGCTCGTGCGCCGCCGCCGGCTCATCGCGGCCGAGACGCTCTCGGCGGCGCGACGGACCCCGTCGAACACCTGATCGTCCAGGGCGTTCACCCGGCGGGTGAAGGCGCTTTCCGGCCCCAGGCTTTCGGTGATCCTGCGACCCAGCGCGCCGAACTCCTCCTGCAGCCGACGCGCGGTCGCCTCGAAATCGGCATGCCCGGGGTTGCGTTCGCCCAGGCTGACGCGGACCGACTGGGCGATGAAGCCGGACCGGCTCATGCCGCGCGCCTCGGCGGCGGCGTCGAGCCGATGCAGCAGACGCTCGCCCAGCGATATGTTCACCCGCACCGGCGTGTCGTCGACCGTGACATCAACCGGGATGGTCATGGAGCCAGCTTGCGGTCGCACAGCCTCCAGAGGTGTCGGCGTGGGCCAGGCTTCGCCAGCGTTGGCAAGGGCGTCGAGGTGATCGGTCACCGCGCGGCGCGCGGCGACCAACAGTTCGCCAAGGTCACCGCCCTGCGCGTGCAGGTCCGGAAGGTCCGGGAAACTTGCCTGGTAGCCCGCCTCGTGGTTGCCGGTCACCAGGGCGACGAAGAGAATATGGCTCATGAAATGCAATCCGAAACGGGGTCCACAACGGGGCGGGCTCCACAGATTGTGTATCTTTGCGCAACAACAAGCTGTGCCGCGGGAACAATCGTCGGATTTGCGATTTCTAACTGCGCCACTAACGGCAATTTGAGGGCTAACAGATGTCTATTCTCGCATGGCTCGTCGTCGGCCTGATCGCCGGCTTTCTCGGCAGCAAGGTCGTCAACAAGTCGGGGTCTGGCTTGGTGATGGATATTGTTCTGGGCATCGTCGGCGCCTTGGTCGGCGGCTTCATTTTCAACGCCCTGGGCCATTCGGCGCCGACGGGTATCAATCTTTACAGCATCTTCGTGGCTTTCATCGGCGCCGTCATCGTGCTGGTCGTCTACCACGCCGTTTTCCGTCGCCGCGCGCTCTGACGAGTCTAGAGGCCGAGTAAGGTTGGGCCTGCCCAGGCCCAGGATTTCGGCCAGGATCCAGTCCTGCACATCGGCCGCCGGCTCCCCGGCGGCCGATGTCGCATGAGCGGCGCACTGGCGCCTGGGAATTCTCGCGTTTGCTCGCGGTCTCCAGGCTTGCGGTCTTTGGGCGCACCTTCAAGATGGGGCCGCTTAGGTTTCCCTCACCGCCCCACTCAACGGGGCGACCAGGGTCAGCACCAGGCCATCGCGCGCATAATCGGTTGTCACCACGGCGCGTAGCTCCCCGGCCAGGCCCCGCTCGATCAGCCGGCTGCCGAAGCCCTTGACGGTCGGCGGGACAACGGTCGGGCCGCCGGTCTCGCGCCAGATCAGTCGCAGCCGCCGCTCGGCGCCCTGCCCTTCAACCTTCCAGGTCAGGTCTACCCGACCCTCGGGGCGCGATAGGGCGCCATATTTGGCGGCGTTGGTGGCCAATTCGTGCAGGCCCAGCGCCATGGCCGTGGCGGTCTGCGGCGCCAGGCTGATCGCCGGGCCCTCGATCCGGAACCGCTCCGCGTCGCCGTGTGGGCTGGCCACCTCAGCGGCGATCTCCGCCAGACTGGCGGTGGTCCAATTTCGGGCCACCAGAACGTCGTTGGCGC
>JANXXA010000217.1 GCA_025350885.1 Phenylobacterium sp. | reverse complement strand
ATGGCGTCGACGCCCGCGTCGGCCCAGAAGGCGAGCAGCGATTCGGCGAAGGCGTCGGGCGCGGCGGATGTCGGCATCGCTGCAACTCTTGGCCGTCCGCGCACGGCTTGTCAGCAATCCTTTGCCGCGGGTCCCGGCTTGTCACCACGCGCACCTGCCACTGCGCGATGATCGGCGCTATGCTGGCGGAACGTCGAGGGGAGCCGGGTGTCTCAGGTCTTCATTTCCTATGCCCGCACCAGCGAACCCCAGGCCCGGCGCATCGACGACGCCTTGGTCGCCGCGGGCTATGCCGTCTGGCGGGATGATCAGCTGCCCGCGCACCGGGCCTATACCGATGTGCTCGATGAGCGGCTCCGCGCGGCCGAGGCCGTGCTCGTGCTGTGGTCCAGGGACGGCGTGCGCTCCCAATGGGTCAGGGCCGAAGCGGACTTCGCGCGGACGCAGGACAAGCTGGTGCAGGCGAACCTGGACGGGTCGGATCCGCCCCTGCCGTTCAACCAGATTCACTACGCGCGGCTGGCCGGCTGGACAGGCGACCGGGGCGATCCCGAGTGGTTGAAGGTTCTCGCAAGCCTGGACGCCCTGTTGTCGAGCGACAATGCCAGACCATCGGCGGCGGCTTCAGAAGAGTCGGCCCGGCGCGATGCGGATCCGGCCGGGCGGCGGCCGCGAGCTCGGCGCTGGCCCTGGGCGGTCGGGGCCGGGGCCGCAGCGCTTGCGGTGTTCGCGGCAGGCGCGGGCCTGTTCCTGCACTGGGACCGCGCGTCGCGGGGCGGCGGCCAAGAGCCGCGGATTGCTTTGCGAAATCTTGAGGCCCCGGCCGGAGACGCCGTTGCCGGCGCCTTCGCCGCGGCCCTGAGCGACGAGATTTCCGGCGCGCTCAGTGAGAATCAGGGCCAGAGCGCCGTGCGAATCGACGACCGGACCGCTGCGGGCCGATCCGCTGACCTGCTGGTGGGTGGAACGGTGCGAAGCGAAGGCGGCGCCCTGCATGTGCGGGCCTTTCTACAGGACCCACGAGCCCATGCGACGCTGTGGTCGGCGGAGTATGAGCGTCCCGCGTCCGAGGGTGCGCAGCTTCGCGACGAGGTCGCCACCGACGTCACCGATACGCTCTATTCCGCGCTCGACATGCTGCGGCCGGGACACAGCCCCGATCCTTCGTCGCTGGCGCTCTACATCAAGGCCCAGCACGCGTTGGGCAATCAGTCGCCGCTCAACGCCAAAGACCCGCAGGTCAGCCTGGAACAGCTGATCGCCCGCCAGCCGGACTTCGCCAACGCCCACGGTCTTTTGGCCATGGTGCTGGCGGGGCAAGAGTCGCCGGAGTCCCGGCAACGCGCCCGCGAGGAGATAAGGCGCGCGCTGGCGATCGATCCCCGAAAAGCGGAGGCGGCCTGGGACGGCCTCTACTATCTTGCGCGCCACGACACACCGAATGATCTCATCAAGATCGAGGAACCCCTGCTGAAGGGGTTGGCGGCCAACCCGAACTTCCCGTTCATCAACATGCGGGAATGCCAGTTATTGAGGGAGGTGGGCCGGGCCAAGGCGGCGATTCCGTTCTGCCAGCGCGCGCTCACGCTTCGGCCCCTATCGGCGCCGATCCCATGGAATCTGGCCCGGGCGCTCTACGAGGACGGTCAGATCGCCTTGGCGAAAACGGTGATCGCCAAGGCCGCGCGCGCCCACCCCACCCATTTTCGAAGCGCGCAGGTCCAGCTGCTGATTGAGATGGAAGCCGGCTCTCCGGACGCGGCGCTGGCCTTGCTGGACACCGCCGGGGGCCAGCCGCTGTTCCTGCCACCACAGGCCGCCGAAGCCTTGAGATCGGTCCAGGCGGCGCGCAAGTCGCCGCAGTCGGCCAAGGTCGACGCCGCCCTCGGTCTGGTGCACAGGGCCGTCGAGGCCGGGAAACTCCCGCCGGAAGAAGCGGTCAAGGCGCCGGCGCTCCTGGGCCGCACCGAGGCGGCCTTCGCCCAGCTCGCCGGCCCGCGCATTCGGGACGTCAGCTTCGTCATCTTCGAGCCCGCCACGGCCCCGCTGCGACGCGACCCGCGCATCTGGCCGTTCGCCGTCAAGAGCGGACTGGCCGCCTACTGGCGCGCCAAGGGCGTGTGGCCCGACTTCTGTGCGGATCCGGCCTTGCCCTACGATTGCCGGGTTGTCGCCGCGAAGGCTGCCGGAGGTTGATCTGAGCTTGCGTCCGCGCCCGTGGCGGTCCTGAATGGCGATCATCCACGCGTCGCGGACGGGGTTGCCCGAATCGCGGCCGTGAGCGGGAGGTCTGAGCCATGCATGACGGAGCCGTGGACTTGAAGGCCGAGGCGCGAGCGCGGATCTATGCCCAGCCCATCGAGACGCTGGATCCCGCCCAGCCGGAGCTGTTCGCCACCGACGCCATGTGGCCGATATTCGAGCGGCTTCGGGCCGAGGACCCGGTGCACTGGGTGGAGGCGCCCGACTACGGCGGCTATTGGTCGATCACCCGCTGGAACGACATCATGGCGGTGGATTCCAACCACCAGACCTTCTCCTCCGCCGACGGCATCACCCTGCAGAGCCTGGAATCCAAGGCCGAGACCGAACGGCGTGGCGCGCGGCCCAGCTTCATCTCCATGGACCCGCCCCGCCACGACGCGCAGCGCAAGACCGTCAGCCCGGTGGTGGCGCCTTCGAACCTGACTGTCATGGCGCCGGTGATCCGCGAGCGTGCTGGACAGATCCTCGACGCCCTGCCGATCGGTGAGGAATTCGACTGGGTCGAGCATGTGTCGAAAGAGCTGACGGCCATGACGCTGGCCACCCTGTTCGACTTCCCGCAGGAGGAGCGCGGGCTCTTGCCCCACTGGTCGGACATGATGACCAACGCGCCGGGCCACGGGCCGGTGGAAAGCTGGGAGCACAAGCGCCGCGAGATAGACGCCATGGTCGCCCGGTTCACGCAGATGTGGAACGACCGGGTCAACGCCCCGCCGGCCGGCGACCTGATCTCCATGCTGGCGCACGGCGAATCGACGCGCGACATGGACAGGGCCGAATACGCCGGCAACCTCGGCCTCCTGATCATCGGCGGCAACGACACCACCCGGAACACCATCTCCGGCTCGGTCTATGCGCTGAACAAGAACCCCGGCCAGTACCGACGCCTGCGCGAGGACCCCTCGCTGATCCCGTCGATGGTTTCGGAGACCATCCGCTGGCAGACCCCGCTGGCGCACATGGCGCGCACGGCGACCGCCGACTGTGAGATCGGCGGCAAGACCATCAGGGCCGGTGATCGGGTGGTCATGTGGTACGTCTCGGGCAACCGCGACGCCAGCATGGTGGAGGATCCCGACAGCTACCTGATCGAGCGCGCGCGGCCGCGCCAGCACATGTCC
>JANXXA010000214.1 GCA_025350885.1 Phenylobacterium sp. | reverse complement strand
CGTCGGCGAGCGCACGCGCGAGGGCAACGACCTCTACCACGAGATGATCGAGAGCAACGTCAACCTGCCGGGCGGCGGCGAGGGCTCCAAGTGCACCCTGGTCTATGGCCAGATGAACGAACCTCCCGGCGCGCGGGCCCGCGTGGCCCTGACCGGTCTGGCCCAGGCCGAGTACTTCCGCGACGTGGAAGGCAAGGATGTGCTGCTGTTCATCGACAACATCTTCCGCTTCACCCAGGCCGGCGCGGAAGTGTCGGCTCTGCTGGGGCGTATCCCCTCGGCGGTGGGCTATCAGCCGACGCTGGCCACCGAGATGGGCAACCTGCAGGAACGCATCGCCTCGACCAACAAGGGTTCGATCACCTCGGTGCAGGCGATCTACGTGCCGGCCGACGACATGACCGACCCGGCGCCGGCCACGTCCTTCGCCCACCTGGACGCCACCACCGTGCTCAGCCGCGACATCGCCGCCCAGGCGATCTTCCCGGCCGTGGACCCGCTGGACTCGACCTCGCGGATCATGGACCCGCTGGTCATCGGCGAAGAACACTATGGCGTCGCGCGCCGCGTGCAGGAGACTCTGCAGGCCTATAAGGCGCTGAAGGACATCATCGCCATCCTGGGCATGGACGAGCTGTCCGAAGAGGACAAGCTGACGGTCGCGCGCGCCCGGAAGATCTCCAAGTTCCTGTCCCAGCCGTTCCACGTGGCCGAGCAGTTCACCAACATGCCGGGCATCTTCGTCAGCCTGGAAGACACCATCCGTTCGTTCAAGGCGGTGGTCGACGGCGAATACGACCACCTGCCGGAAGCCGCCTTCTACAACGTCGGCACCATCGATGACGCGGTCCGCAAGGCCGAGCAGCTGGCGGCGGAAGCCTAGTCGCCATGGCCGAAAAGCTGCATTTCTCCCTGGTGTCGCCGGAACGCGAATTGTTCGCGGGCTTGGTCGATCAGGTCGACGCCCCCGGCTCCGAGGGCGACTTCGGCGTACTGGCCGGCCATGCGCCGTTCATGAGCGCGCTGAGGGAGGGTCCGGTGCGGGTCCACAACGACGGCAAGGTGACGGTCTTCGACGTGCGCGGCGGGTTCGCCGACGTCACTCCGGAGGGTTTCACGGTCCTGGCCGAACATGCGGTCGAGGTCAGCTGACCCAACCGTTGCAATTCCGCCGTCTTAGGGCCTTGCCTCCGCCGCCTTGGTCCCGTTTTATGATTCGTTGAACGTCAGGGGAACTCTCCATGCGTATCGTCGCCGCCACATTGATTCTCGCCGGGGCCATGGCCTCCGCGGCCTATGCCCAGGCGCCGGCCGCTTCGCCGGCGACGGCGACCCCGGCCCCAGCTCCAGCGGCTCCAGCGACGGCGCCCGCGGCGGCTGCGGCCCCGACGGCCGCACCCACGAGCGCACCTGCGACGGCGCCCGTAGCCGCAGCGCCGGTTTCAGCTTCCCCGGCGCCGGGCGCAGCGACCCCGGCTGCAACGCCCAGCGCGCCGCCCGCCGAGGAAGCCGCCCCGACCGTGCCCACCACCGGCGCCGGCGCGGTGGTGCTGTCGGTGGTCGAAAAAATCTGTGTGCCGCTGGTGCGCGGGGCTGGCTTCGATGACTTGGCCAAGCAGAATTCGGCGCTGGGCCTGAAGAAAAACCGCCGCGACGGCACCTGGGTCATGCCGCTGGACCCCACCGACAAAAGCACGTCGATCACCCTCTTTCCGCCGGGCTCCAACAAGGACGTCTGCCGCGCCGAGGTCCACTATTCGCTGAACCAGGACAAGCCGATCGTCAGCGCGGTCAACATCTGGTCGTTCCTGCACCAGCCGGAACTGCTCTTGCAGGCCAACTATGTCTCGGTGAACGCCGATGGCGTGAAGCGGGTGCAGAAATCCTGGGAACACCTGGACGCGGCCTCGTCGACTGCGGTGAACTTCACCACGGCCACCAAGCCTGACGACACCTCGCTGAACGCCAAATATTCAATCGGCGAAGTCTTTTATCAGGAACGCAAATTCTGATGAGCTGGCAGGACGCCGGCGGCCTCGTCGGCGTTCTCATCATCCTGATCGCCTACGCCGGCGCGGCGCTGGGCCGGCTGGATCCCAAGCGGGCCCTGTCGCTTGGCGTCAATTTCATCGGCGCCAGTCTGATCCTGGTATCGTTGCTCACCGCCAGCTTCAACCTTTCGGCCACCGCCATGGAAAGCGCCTGGGCGCTGGTCTCGCTGGCCGCGCTGCTGCGGTTGGGCTGGAAGCGGCTGCGGCGGGGTTAGGCGGGGACGCAGACCTCCGCGGCCAGCCAGGTCAGAGTGAGGTCGGCGACGGCTTCCCAGCCGGGCTCGCCCATCAGCCAGTGGCTCATGCCGGGCATCGTCCTGAAGCTCGCCCCCAGGCGCTCGGCGGTCGCCCGCGCGGTCGCCGTGGAATGCACAACGTCGCGCTCGCCGGACACCACCAGGGTGGGGACCGACATCGGACCCGGGCCAACGCTGGTGGTCATGAAGGGGTCGAGCCACCAGTTCAGGGTCTCACGCACGGCCTGGCCGCTTTCGGGCCGCAGCCGCGCCACGGCGGCTTCGCGATCATCGGCGGACATCCGGTCCAGGCTGTAGGTGCGCATCAGGCCGCGGTCGGGGGTCAGGGAGCCGGAAGAAAACGCACTGATCATCTGCACGCCGAACGCCGTGGCGGCCTCTTCCAGGCTGGAATGGGCCACGCCCCAGGGCGGCGAGGGCGCCAGCAGAACCAGACCGCGAAGCGCCGCGCGCCGGGCCGCCAGCTGCGCCACCAGCCCGCCCATCGAGTGGCCGAGCAGCACCGGCGGCTCGTCCAGCGCGGCGCAGAGCCTGGCGATATCGGCGGCATAGTCGCTCATCGACACGCCGCTGACGGCGTTGAGGTCGTCCCCCGGACCGTGGCCGCGCAGGTCCGGTATTAGCACCTCGAAACCGGCCGCCTCGAACGGCGCGCCAAACCGCTCGAACGCCCAGCCGCCGCAGAAGGCGCCGTGCACCATGACGATAGCCGTCATTCGTCCCCCTCTTCGCCGGCGACTGGCCGGAATCGCTGACAGGGCGATCTTAGGGCCAATCGCACCCGCGCCTCGCAGAAAATCAGGCCGGCGGCCGCATGGCGGCGAACCCGCCGAAAGATTCAACGACGCGGTCATAGGACGCGCGCTTGAACGGCACGATCAGTTCAGCGGCTTCCGCCAGGTGGGCCCATCGCCAGGCCGCGAACTCCGGCGGCGGGTGAGCGGAGAGGTCGAATTCCGCGTCCTCGCCCTCGAAGCGGAAAGCGAACCACACCTGCTTCTGCCCTTTCCACCCGCGCATCGCCTTGGGCCCGCCGTGGCCGGCGGGGAAGTCGTAGGCCACCCAGTCTTCGGTCCGCGCGAGAAAGCTCACCTGGGACGCGCCGGTCTCTTCGGCCAGTTCGCGGCGCGCGGCGGTTTGAAGATCCTCGCCGGGATCGACGCCACCTTGCGGGAACTGCCAGTTGAAGGGGCCGGGCGCGCCGGCGCGGCGACCCAGCCAGACGCGGCCATCGCGGTGAAACAACACCACGCCGACGTTCGGCCGATAGAGCTCAAGATCCTGGCTCATGGACCCGAGCCTTAGCCTATTGGTGGGCGAGAGCGGAAGCCGGTACGAGCTGGAACCCCCGCTGCGCCAGCGCCAGCGACCATTGGGCGACCTTGTCCAGGGTCACCGGATAGGCGGAGCCGGACCCCAGCGCCTGGCCGCGTTGCAGCGCGCCGGCCTCCAGCGCCACCAACTCCTGGTCGATGGCCGCCGGGCTGAGCTGGTCGTCGATCATCCGGTCCGCCGTCCCTCGCAACACCGGGCCCGCGGTGCGGTGCGCCGCGGCGCCATCGTCGAAGAACGCCAGGCCGCGTCCGCGCAGGGCGGCGGTGAGCGTCCGGTAGGGGCCATCGGCCGCCAGGAAGCGCGACCCCTGGGCATTGGTGACGCCGAAATAGCCGGTGGCCCGCGACAGCGCCCACTCCAGCACCCGCAGGGTTTCCGCCGGCGGGCCGGCCGCCATCAGGGTGTTGGGGCCGGGATCATTGTCCGGATAGTCCACCGGCTCCATCGGGGCCGAGATCAGCACTTCGTGGCCGTGGGCGCGGGCCATGTCGATCCAGCCTTGCAGTCCCTCGGCATAGGGCGTGAAGGCCAGTGTGATCTCCGCCGGCAGGGTCTCGATGGCCTGGCGGGTGACGCTGCTGTTCAGGCCAAGACCGCCGATCACCAGGCCCACCATCGGCCGGCCGTTGGCGGTGAAGGGTCGCCGGTAGACCTGGAAGGGGGTGCGCCCGTCCTGGGCGATGATCGGCAGAGGTCCCAGCGGCCCGGGCGCGAAGAACCCGGCGATCGGCGCGGCCGGCAGCGGCGCGCCCGGCGCCAGGGGCGGTGGCGGCGCGGCCGGGCGGCGTGTGGCGGGCGGCGGCGCCGCGAGCGGGCGCTCAGACAGGCGGATGATGTCGCGGCTGATGATCGCCGGACCCTGGTGGGCCCTGAGCCTCTGGCGCCATCCGCCGGGCGCGTGCGCCACGGCCGCGCTCAGCGCCAGCCGCACACCGTCGCGGGGGGCGTCCGAGCCGCGCAAGGTGATCGCCAAGGCCACCGCGGCCGCCACCAGCACGATGGCGGCGGCGGCGACGCCCAGATGGCGACCGGCCACGGCCCCAGGCAGCATCAGCGGCAGCCGCAGCCGCGGCATCGACGGCAGGACGAGGCGAGGAAGGGCGAGGCTGACCACGGTTTTCGGGACTCCTGGCCGGGAGTCTCGCAAAGCCGGGTTAACGATGACAAAACAGGGTTAACGATGGCGTCTCACAGTCCCGCGATGGGACGAGGTGTCAGGCCGGCTGAGGGTCCGACAGACGCCGGCTGCGGCGCAGGGCGACGCCCAGCCCGGCAAAGCCGGTCAGCAACACGGCCCAGGTCGCCGGCTCCGGCACGCCGGTGGGGAAATCCACCGGATTGGCGGGCCCATAGACGACGCCCCAGTAGAGGTCGAAGTTCATCTTGCCGGACTTGAAGTTGGTGTTGATCACCTCGCCCGCCGTACGATCCTCGAAATCGACCACGCCGGCTCCAGCGGCGTCGGTGGCGTAGCGGATGTTGTCGAGGGCCAGGTAGCCGTCGCCTGGCATGTGTGAAAAGCGCACGGATTGGAGGCCGCTCCAGCCGATCGTGCGGGGATGGAAGCCATAGCCCACGTCGAAGGTCATGCTGTCGGTGTGGCTGTCAGCAAACAGGCCGAAGATGGTCTCCGATTGCGGGCCGGGCGGATTTTTCGGTCCCAGGGCAAGGTCGAGGGACGCCAGATCGAACGCATCGCCCGAGACGGTCGACATGACCAGCGGATCGACGGCGAAGCCGAAGACATTGGAGGTCAGGGCGGCGGCGGCCTGGCCGTTCGCGCCGAGACTGATGGCGGCCGCCAGGACTGCGCCGGCCAGATTTCGCTTGGACATGACACCACTCACTCCGGGGGCCAATGGCCCGGTACGGCGCCCCCTATAGCAAAGTCTGCAAGCCCTGGGCCAGCGGAGTCCCCCCTTGCGGGAATTTGCCGCTGGACCGCCGTGGCGGAGTTTCGCGCTGACGGCTACTTCGGCGCAGGGGTTTTCACCTCGGCGACCCGGGCCTTGGGACCCAGCACCTCGGCGAGCCGGGCCGTGGGCTTGGCCAGTTTCGGTGTGGCGGCGACCGAGCCATAGCGCAGCACATCCTCGGCGCGGGTCAGCTGGAAGTCCTTCTTGGCGTCGAAACTCTCCGGCGGCGCCTCGGCCGGGGCATGCGCGCCCTTGCGGACCTTGCCCTCATCGGCGTTGAGCGCGTTCTTGAACGAGGCTTCGGAGAAGCCGAACGCCCGGTTGGCGATGGTCTGGGCCTCGTCCTTGGTGGCGGCAACCTCCAGGTTCGGCTCGATGCCGGTCTTCTGGATCGAACGGCCCGAGGGGGTGAAATAGCGTGCCGTGGTCAGTTTCAGCGCGCCGTCCATGCCGCCGCGCAGCGGGATCACCGTCTGCACCGAGCCCTTGCCGAAGCTGGTCAGCCCGACCAGTTCGGCGCGCTTGCGGTCCTGCAGGGCGCCGGCGACGATCTCGGCGGCCGAGGCCGTGCCGGAATCGATCAGCACCACGATGGGCAGTCCACCGGTCATGTCGCCGGGCCGGGCGTTGTAGCGTTCCACGTCGCGCGGATCACGGCCGCGCTGGCTGACGATCTCGCCGCCTTCAAGGAACAGGTCGGAGATGCCCACAGCCTGGTCGAGCAGGCCGCCGGGGTTGCGGCGCAGGTCCAGGATCAGACCCTTCATCTTCGGATTCTTGGCCTTGATCGCGGCGAAGGCGGACTGCGCCTCGTCGGTGGTCTTCTCGTTGAAGCCGGAGACCCGCAGGATGCCGTAGTCGCCGTCGAGCCTGGCGACGGCGGTCTTCTGCTTGATCACTTCGCGCACGATCTTGACGTCGAAGGGATCGGACTTCTCGCGCGCGATGGTCAGGGTGACCGTCTCGCCGGGCTTGCCGCGCATCTGCTTGACCGCCTCGTTGACCGACAGGCCCAGCACGCTCTCGCCATTAACGCCGGTAATGTAATCGCCGGGCTTGATCCCGGCGTTGGCCGCGGGCGTGCCGTCCATCGGCGAGATCACCTTGACCACCCCGTCCTCGCTGGTGACCTCCAGGCCCAGGCCGCCATACTCGCCGCGCGTCTGGTCGCGCATGTCATCAAAGCCCGCGGGGTCCAGATAGCTGGAGTGAGGATCGAGCGATGTCAGCATGCCGTCGAGCGCGGCGTGGATCAGCTTGGTGTCATCCACGGGGGTCACATACTGGCGTTCGACGATGTCGAGCACGTCGCCGAACAGGCCGAGCATCCGGTAGGTGTTGGCCCTGGGCTGGGCCGCGGCCGTCGCGTGCTGGCTCAGATAGGCCATGGAGCCTGCCCCGAGCACGAAGGCCGAGACGCCGATCAGGAGGTACTTCTTCATTGCCAGCCGTTGGCTCCCTTGCGGCCCAATCCCGCCCGCGGACGGGGACCGCCACCGATACGAGCCCCCGCGAGCGCTTTTCAGGCGCTCAGCCCGCTTTTCTGGTCAGCCAGCGCGCCGGATCGACCGGCGAGCCCTGATCCCGGATCTCCAGATAGAGTTCCCGGGAGGCCTTGCGACCCTCCGATTGTCGAACATCCGGCATCCATCCGACAGCCTGACCGGCCGCGACAGATTGACCAACCGAAACGTTCGTCTGCTCCAGGCCAGCAAGCACAAGATGATATCCGCCTGCGAGTCTTAATATCAAGATCACGCCCCAACCCTTCACCGGACCTGCAAATTGCACAGATCCGGGGCCAGGGCTGGCGACCCGGGCCCCGCCGGCGGCGGCGATGGTCAGGCCGTTGGCGCGGCCGCCGCTGACCTGCGCGTCTCCGAACCGACGCACGATGGCGCCGGGCGTTGGACTAATCAGGCTTTGCGGCGCGGTGATGGCCGGTTCGAGGGCGCCATCGGTAACGGGTCCACGCAACGGCCGGGCCGGGCTGGCGTCGGCCCGTTCACTCTCATTGGTGAACAGCGCCTCGCTTTCCACCGCCGCCAGCCGGCGCTGGCGCATCATCTCATTGGCTTCGTGCGCGTAGCCGCTGGCGCGCAGCCGCAGGCCGGGGGTCATCGCCTTGACCAGGATCGCGGCGCGGACAGCGTCCTTGGCGTCGCGGGGCGAGACCAGCAGGGCCGGCGGCGGGTCGCGCCGCAGCTGTTCCAGCACCGACAGCAGGCGCGCCAGTTGGGTCATGTTGCGCGACTGCTCGACCGAAAGCTGGGTCTCCTCGACATTCAGCCGCGCCAGCCGCTCAGCGGTCGCCGCAATGGCGGCCACCCCGAGCGCCAGGCTGGCGATCATCGCCGGAGCGATCAGCGGAAGGATCTGCGCAGGTCTCATTCAGTCCCGATGATAGGGCGAACCGCCCAGGATGGTGACCGCTCGATAGACCTGTTCGGCCAGCATGGCGCGCGCCAAGGCGTGCGGCCAGGTCTGCGGTCCGAAGGCCAGACGCCCGTCCGCCGCCGCCAGGAGCGCCGGGTCGAGGCCATCAGCGCCGCCGATCAGGAACACCAGCCGGCGGACGCCGCGATCGCGCAGCGCCGCGATCTCCTGCGCAAACGCGCGCGAGGGCCGGGCCTGACCATGTTCGTCACAGGCGATGATCCATTTTTCGCCGGCGGCGGCGTCCGTCAGATGGGGCATGAGCGCCTGGGCCTCAGCGGCCTTGCCGGGTTTCTTCGCGTCGATCTCCACCAGCTCGACGGGACCCAGGCCCAGCGCCCGGCCAGCGTTGGTGGCCCGGTCCAGATAGATCTTCACCAGCTCGGTTTCCGGCGAGCGGGCCCGCCTGCCGATGGCGAGGATGGCGATTTTCAACGCGCCTTGTGGGGTTGGGGTTGTTTCTTCGCGCGCTTCGAGGCGGGCTTCACCGGCGTCGTCGCCTGCAGTGGCGGCAGCGGCGCCGCCTCGTCCCAGGTCCGCATCAACGCCAGCACCAGTTGGCTGACCGAGGGGGCCGAGACCATGGCGCTGCGTCCGGCCCCGTCGCAGATCACCCGCAGGGCCGCATCGCCGTCGCTGCCGTCGTCGATCAGGTTCCAGGCAGCGTCGGGGTTGTCTTTCTGCAGGATTGTCGCCCCGAACCGCGAATAGACCGCCAGGCTGCGCCAGCGAATCCGCCGCCCCGCGCAGTCATATTCGTTCAGGGTGCGGACATAGCCCGGCTGTTGCGGTCCGCCCGAGACGATGCTGCGATGCACGCTGACGTCCCAGGCCCGGCGCAGCTTACCCCCCAGGGATTCTACCGTCTGTGGGTTGAGCACCGTCACCACGTCCGTGTCGGAACGGATCACCGCATAGAGGCTGGCCCGGGCGGCCGGCGCGCCGATCAGACAGGCCGCCATGACCAGTAGCGTCAGTTTTGCGCCGGCGCTCTTGGCCATGGTCAGATCGCGTCCAAACCTGCTTGCGGGAAGCTAAAGGGCGGCAATAGCGTCCAACCCGTCAAGTAGAGGTTACCCGTCCCCAGCACGGGTGGGCCAGCCTCACGCGGCGCGCGCCTCCAGCGCATAGCGGCGGCAGTGGTTCAGATAGGCCGCCTCGTGACTTTGAATCAGCTCGACGATGGCCGACCAGAGCCAGAAGGGGGCGTCCAGGGTCTTGGACCGGTTGCGCGACAGCTCCGCCAGCCAGCTGGCCTTGGTGGCGGCGTCCATCTGCCGGGCATGGGCGCGGCCGACCACCAGGGCCAGGTAGTGCGCGGCGCGGACCGCCTCGTCACGAGTCAGGCTCTCGATTTCGAGCTTGAGGTCCTGCGGCATTAGCTCGCGGATCACCACCTGCCGGCGCAACAGCTTTCCGGCCAGCATGCGCTTGCCGAGAAAGGGCGACAGAGCGCGGGCGCCGGCCACCACCCGCTCGGCGTTGTTGGCCGGCATCGGGGCGTTCGGCGCGCGCGGAGCGGCGGCGACCACCGCTTCCTTGATGTCGATCAGGCAGGTCTCGGACCTGCCGTCCTCGCCGCCCACGCCGACCAGCAGGGCGTAGCGCAGCCGACCCAGCGAGCTGCAGCCCTTCATCCAGTAGGCGCCGTCAAGAATTTCAATGGGGGCGTCGTCCGGCCGATGCTGCAGCCCGGTGACCAGTCTGCGCAGGCCTTCGTCTGCGGCCAGGGCGGACAACGCCGCGCGTTCGGCCTCCGACAGCGCCCAGAATCGCGGGCCGAGCGGGATGGCCGGCCGTACATCCTCGATCCGCTCGCGCGCCAAGTGCTTCCAGCGCCGGGTCAGCGCCTGCTTCAGCACCCGGCGCACCTCCCGGGGGGCCCCGTCGGCGTCCGGCGCCAGGGTCTCTCCGTGCAGGCCGGCCTCGTAGCCCTCGACCATATGCTCGACCATCAGCGCGGTGGTGACGCCTGGCAGGTTTGAGCCCCGCGCCGCCGTGGCCAGCGACAGGCCCAGGCGGATCAGGTCGTGCGCCGGATTGCCGATCACCGTCTGGTCGAGGTCGCGGATCTGGATCGCCACCTGGCCACGGGCGCTGGAGACCGGGCCCAGGTTGCCGGAATGGCAGTCGCCGCAGATCCACACCGCCGGGCCCTGGGGAATGCGCCCGGCGCTGGCTTCGAGCCATTCGTAGAATTTCTCGGTCGATCCGCGCACATAGGCGTGGGCCGAGCGGGTCATTTTATCGCGCTGGGCGTCGCGCAGGATCGCGGCGCGCGCGGCGGGGTCGGGGGAGATGAATCTGGCCATGCTGCACGGTGAAGCTCACCGTGAGCCGGAAGGTTCCCGCTGGTGTTCGAGGCCCGCCCCTAGGCGGCGTAGCTGAGCGGGTGCGGCTCGGCGCCCAGACCTTGCTCGAAGTCCTGCAGCAGTTCTAGGATCTCGCCCATCTGGGCCATCAACGGTTTGCCTTCCGGGAAGCGATAGCGCCAGAAGGTGGCCACATGGCTGAGCGTGCCGGCGCCTTCGCCCAGCGCCATGAACATCTCCGGCGAGGCCAGCAGGAAGTCGCGGAAGGCGATGGCGTTGCCCTCGGTCAGCTGGGCGAAGACCCCGTCGTAGGTCTTCAGATAGCCCATCACCGTCTTGACCTGGCCCTCCATGGCGCCACGCAGGCGCAGCTTCATCTCGTCGATCAGCACCATCAGGTCGCGGTCGCGCGGACCGATCACCCGCAGCTTCATCACCTCGACCAGCACTTCCTTGAGCTTGGGCCAGAGCGTGTTCAGCACCCACTTGTAGTAGAGG
The DNA here is from genome assembly GCA_025350885.1 of Phenylobacterium sp. GTDB lineage: Bacteria > Pseudomonadota > Alphaproteobacteria > Caulobacterales > Caulobacteraceae > Phenylobacterium. Next base: position 2,463 of record JANXXA010000214.1, on the reverse strand, counting down.
AAACCCTTCCAGCTGAAGATGCCCTCGCGATAGCTTTCGCCTTCCAGCTGCAGGGTCAGGCGCAGCGGCTCCAACCGCTCGTCGGTCTTTGAAGACAGCAGCGCCTCCACCAGCCGGCTGGTGGCCCCGCCGGAGCCCGCGCCGCCGTAGGCCAGCTCGATCAGCCGGGCGATTTCGCCGCCGACGAACCGCTGCATCTTGTCGGCGTCGCCAGGCGAGATGTCGAAATGCGTCGGGCTGACCTCGAACCCCCGACGCTTCATGTGTTCGCGCAGCAGGAAGGGGTCCAGCGATGGCAATTCGTTGATCGCCTCCAGGATCTCGACGTCGCGGACCATCTCCTCGGTTCCGCCGCGCAGTTCGGTAAGCACCGGCAGCCAGCCCTTCTCGCCGACGAACACGGTGCGCCCGCCCAGCGAAAGGTCGGACTTGTCGAACGGCGCGATGACCTTGGTGGCGCTGCGCTGCAGACCCTCGAACAGGTCCGTCTCCTCGACGCGCAGGCGGTGCTTGAGAACCACGCAGCTGTTCAGGACCGGGCTTTTGAACAGCGGGGCGGCGGCATGTTCGGGGTTGCCGGTGTTGCGCACGGCCAGGGCGGCCAGGTTCAGCACGCGGCTGGTGGACGCGGTCTTCTCCAGCCCCCGCAGGCTGCGGTAGATGCGCTCGTTCGAACCCGCCACGTCGGACCATCCGGTCAATACGGCCGCTTCTGCGACCTGCAACAGTCCGCACCATCGCCGCGAAACCCGAAAGGAGCGTTAAGGACCCGCCGATGGGTCGTCGGGAGCGCGGTCCGGGTCGGGTGGGCCGACCACATGGGCGCTGACCTCGCCCGTCGGGTCCTCACCCCGCAGGAACACCCAGGTGAGGGGGCGGTCGGAGCTGTGGCGGATCTCCACGCCGTCGTACCAGGCCAGGTTTCGGGTCGGATCGGGATCGAGCCTGACCGCCGCCTCACCGCCCTCGACGATCAGCCGGGTCAGGTCGTCGCGGCTGCATTCGATCCACGCCAGCTGCAAGCCCCGGCCCCGCAGCTCGGCCAGCTTTTCGTCCAGCGCCTTGGTAAGCCGCCAGGGCGCGGGCTCGGGCTCCGCAGGCTGCGGGGAGATCGACATGGGCGCATGGTAACGCTTCGGCTGAGTCGGCCAAATACCGGGGTCGCTGAAGCTCGGCGGATCGGCCGGTCGGGCCTTGGCTCTCGCGTTGACACTCCGGCCCCCATGCGTATAAGTCCCGCCCTCTCGCCCGTGGGCCATCTCGCGGGCGCTTTCCGTTTTGCATAACACTTAAGAATTCGAAGGCTGGACCGATGTACGCGGTGATCAAAACCGGCGGCAAGCAGTACCGGGTGTCCCCCGGCGATCTGATGGTCGTTGAAAAGCTCGCGGGCGAGCCCGGCTCGGCCGTGGCGTTCGGCGAAGTGCTGATGGTCGGCGAGGGCGACGCGGTCGTCGTTGGCGCGCCCACGGTGGCTGGCGCCTCGGTCTCGGCGACCTTGATCGAGACCCGCAAGGGCGAGAAGATCAAGATCTTCAAGAAGATCCGTCGCCAGGGCTATCGTCGCACCGGCGGCCACCGCCAGCACGAGACCGCGCTGCGCGTCACTGGCATCACCGGCGCCGACGGCAAGGAAATCAAGTGGGACGGCAAGGTCGAGCTGATCACCAAGGGCGAACTCGACGCGCGCGCCCGGGGTCTGGACTACATCAGCCCCGCCGCCCAGGCCGAAGCCTACGCGGCCTCCAAGATCCAGACGCCGCGCAAGGCGGCTGTCGCCAAGCCGGCCAAGGCCAAGGCCGCCGCCAAGGTCGCTCCCGAAGTCGCCGCGACCGAGGCCAAGGCCGCCGTCCCCAAGGCTTCCCCCCCGAAGTCTGCCCCCGTGAAGGCTGCGACACCGAAGGCCGCGCCCGCCAAGGCCGCCGCGAAGCCGACCGCTGAAAAAAAGAAGGCTGCTGCGCCGAAGAAGGCCGCCGCCCCCAAGAAGGACAAGTCGGCCAAGTAGGGCCGGCTAGGTTTAGGAGAGCACCATGGCTCACAAGAAATCAGGCGGTTCCTCGCGCAACGGTCGCGATTCCGCCGGCCAGCGCCTCGGCGTGAAGAAGTTCGGCGGCGAAGCGGTGCTGGCCGGCAACATCCTCGTGCGCCAGCGCGGCACAAAGTTCTGGCCGGGCGACAATGTCGGCCTGGGTCGCGATCACACCTTGTTCGCCACGGCCACGGGCGCGGTGAAGTTCATCACCAAGCGGAATGACCGCACCTACGTGAACGTGATCCCGGCGATGCCGGCGGCGGCCGAATAGCGGAACCCGCCTTTCTCCGGTTCCGCCGACTGAAAACGGCGGACCGGACAGACGAACCTTCGCGGGGAGTCCGGTCAGCCGGGCTCCCCGCTTTCGTTTTGGGCCCCACGCCTCTCGATCAAGAGGGGGAGGGCCGGGAGGTACGATATGTGTGCGATCG
>JANXXA010000190.1 GCA_025350885.1 Phenylobacterium sp. | reverse complement strand
ATGCACCCCAGGCCGATGGCCGAGACTTCGAACGGACCGATACTGCGCGTTTCCATGGGATGCTCCGAAAGGATGGTGCGCGCGACAAACGGTGTGAGCGGCCCGGCGTCAAGCCCGGCGCTTCCGCTGGTCCCTGCCCGCCCGCCGCTGGTCACCGGGAAACGCCGAAAGGCCCGGCGACAGCGCCGCTGGTCCCTGGCGGCTGGCGCGGGATCGCGGCAGGATCATCGTGCCGCCGAACCCGATGGGATGGAGCGATCAGATGCGGACAATGATGCGAACGATGCTGCTGGGCGCGACCGGCGCGGCGTGGCTGGCCGGAGCGGCCCAAGGCAAGGCGGCGAGCCCGGATGAATGGGGCGCCTACGGGCGCGATCCCGGCGGGACGCGGTTCTCGCCGCTGACCCAGGTGACGCCGGCCAATGTGGCGGGCCTGCAGCTCGTCTGGACCTTTCACACCGGCGACATCTCCACCGGCAAGGTCAAGGGCGGCGGGCCTCGCAGCGGGTTCGAGACCACGCCCCTGATGCTGGACGGCCGGCTCTATCTGACGACCCCGTTCAATCGGGTGATCGCGTTGGACCCCGTCACCGGCCAGCAGCTGTGGGCCTATGACCCGAAGATCGACCGGGCGCAGCCCTATGGCGACGGGCTGATCAACCGCGGCCTGGCCGCCTGGCGCGACCCCAGGGCCGCGGGCCGGGCCTGTGCTCTGAGGCTCTACGAAGCGACGCTGGACGCACGCCTGGTCTCGGTGGACGCCGCGACCGGCCTGCCTTGCCACGGGTTCGGCGATGCGGGCCAGGTCAGCCTGCGCGACGTGGCCCGCTACAAGCCCGGCCAGTACCACATGACCTCGCCGCCGGTGGTGGTGGACGGTGTGGTGGTGGTGGGCTCGGCGATCGACGACAATGCCCGAGCCGAAATGCCCAGCGGCGCCGTGCGCGGCTTTGACGCCCGCAGCGGCAGGCTGTTGTGGACCTGGGAGCCGCTGGTCAAGCCCGCGGGCGTCGCCGCCCAGGCCTGGAAGACCGGCGCGGGCAACGCCTGGTCGGTGCTCAGCGCCGATCCGAAGCGCCACCTGGTCTATATACCGACCGGCAGCGCCAGCCCCGACTACTGGGGGGGTTTGCGGCCCGGCGACAACCGCTGGGCCAATTCGGTGGTGGCGCTGGACACCCGCACCGGCAAGTTGCGCTGGGGCTTTCAGCTGGTTCACCACGACCTGTGGGACTACGACACCTCAGCCGCGCCGATGATCACCCGGATCCGGCTGAACGGACGGATGACGCCCGCCGTCGTCGCCAGCAACAAGACCGGCATGGTGTTCGCGCTCGACCCCGAGACCGGCAAGCCGGTGTTGCCGGTGGACGAACGCCCGGTCCCGCAGAGCACGCTGCCGGGCGAGGCCAGTTCGCCGACGCAGCCGTTTCCGACCACTGTCCCGCCGCTGGTCCCGCAGGCGCTGAAAGCCGCCGATGTCTGGGGCATCTCCGACGCTGACCGCAAAGCCTGCGCGGCCCAGCTTGGCGCGATGAGCGGGACCGCGATGTTCTCGCCGCCCAGCGAGGCGGGGACCCTGGCGATCCCCGGCAATGTCGGCGGCGTCAACTGGAGCGGCTTTGCCTGGGACGCCAGCCGCGGATGGCTGATCGTCGCGGTGACCAACCTGCCGGCCAAGGTGCGGATGATCCCGCAGGCCAAGTTCGTCTCCGGCGACAAGGGCGACCTGCGCGCCGAGACCACGATGCAGGCGGGCACGCCCTATGCGCTGTCGCGGGCGCCGTTCATGTCGCCGACCGGCCTGCCGTGCATCGCCCCGCCGTTCGGCGAACTGATGGCGGTCGATCTGGCGGCCGGCAGGATCGTCTGGCGCACGCCGCTGGGCGCCGTCGAGGAGATCGCGCCGGGTGTCGGCCACATCGCCAAGGGCTCGCCCGTGCTGGGCGGCCCGATCGTCACCGCCGCGGGCCTGGTGTTCGTCGGCGGAACCGTGGACCGCACCTTCCGCGCGTTTTCGGCGGAGACCGGCAAGCTGTTGTGGAGCGTCGAGCTTCCGGCCAGCGCGCATGCCACCCCGATCACCTATCAGGCCGGCGGCAGACAGTACGTCCTGGTGGCCGCCGGGGGCTCCGCCAAGATTGACGAGGAGCGTCAGGGCGACGCGGTGATCGCCTACGCTCTACCTTAGGGTGAGGTGCCGTTCAGCCTTTTCACTTATGGCCGCGTCGATCGATTGCGCGCGCGCGATGCGAGGGAGGACATCGCGGCATTGCAGGCGCTACGTAGGTGATGAAGCCGCAGTGAAGCGGTCTCTGACCCGCCGGCCACCGAAGGAAATCGCCCGTGAAAGCCGACCACGCTCCCCATCCGAGGATCGAAGAACGAGCCAGAGCCGGCCCGCATCTCGTCAAGGCCGAGAATGTCGGCTTCAACGGTCGCGTGGCCATTCTGATCACCAACTCGGTGGGCACCATGTGGTGCGCCTACGCCTTTGCGATCCTGGCGCTGATAAGCCTCCCGGAAGCCGTCAAGGGAGGCACCGCGCCCCTCATCGCCTGGATCGCTCAGACCTTCCTGCAGCTGGTGCTGCTGTCGGTGATCATGGTCGGACAGAAAGTATCGGCGGCCGCCTCCGACAAACAGGCGCTGCAGACCTACATGGACGCCGAGGCCCTGCTGAAGATCCAGGACGATGTCCATCGCCTGATCAAGATCAACAACGACCTGACGTCCGAGATCCACGCCACGGTGATCCGCGGCCCGGCCGCGCGCTCGCGTTGAACCGCGGCGACTCCCATCCCACTACCAGATCCGGACGCGGTCGGCGGGCGCCAGATAGAGTTTGTCGCCGGGCTTGACGTCAAAGGCCGCGTACCAGGCGTCGATGTTGCGGACGTTGTAGCTGCGGAAGCGGTCGGGCGAGTGCGGGTCGGTGGCGACGATCTGGCGCAGATAGGCCTCGCGCAGGATCGAGCGGTGGGCCTGGGCATAGGCCAGGAAGAACCGCTGGTCGCCGGTCAGTCCGTCGAGCGCCGGCGCCGGCTTGCCGCCGAGGCTCATGTGATAGGCTTCCAGCGCGGCGGCCAGACCGCCCAGGTCGCCGACGTTCTCGCCCAGCTGCAGGCGGCCCTTCAGATGCACGCCGGGCAAGGGCTCATAGGCGTCATACTGGGCCGCGAGCCGGCCGGTGGAGGCCTCGAACGCCTTGACGTCGGCAGGCGTCCACCAGTCGATCAGGTGTCCGGTTTCGTCGAGCTTGGCGCCCTGGTCGTCGAAGCTGTGGCTGATCTCATGGCCGATCACCGTGCCGATCGCGCCATAGTTGACCGCCGGATCGGCGTCGGGATCGAAGGCCGGCGGCGCCAGATAGCCGGCCGGGAAGGCGAGCTTGATCAGCGGCCCGGCGTTGAAGGCGTTGACCGTCTGGGGCGTCAGCGTCAGCCACCATTGAGCCCGGTCCACCGGCCGGTTCAGGTCGGCCAGGTTGCGCGCATATTCAAAGGCCGCGGCCCGCTGGGCGTTGCCGAAGGCGTCGCCGCGGACGATCCGCAGGCCGGAATAGTCACGCCATTTGTCGGGTGTGCCGACCTCGATCTTCAGATTGGCCAGCTTGACCTTGGCGCGGACCTTGGTAGGCGCCGACATCCAGTCCAGGCCATCGATGCGGCGCGCCATGGCCGCCTTGATCTCGGCGACCATGCCTTCGATCTTGGCCTTGGCGGCGGGCGGGAAGTAGCGGGCCGCGTAGACCTTGCCGACCGCATCGCCCATGCCGAGGTTGAGCTGGCCGACGCCGCGCTTCCAGCGCACGGCCAGTTCCGGCGTGCCGGCCAGCGCCTTGCCGCGGAAGGCGAAGTCGGCGTCGACGAAGGCCCTGGGCAGCACCGGTGCGGCGTTGCCGATCACGCGGGCGGTCAGATAGTCGCGCCAGGTCTGCATCGGGGTCGTCGCCGCGAGGCTGGCGAACCCGGTCATGGCCGAGGGCATGTTGACGATCAGCACCGGCCGGGCGGCGAACCCGGCGCCGGCCAGATAGGTCTTCCAGTCAAAGCCCGGCGCTTTGGTCGCGAGCTCGGCCGGCGACATCGGGTTATAGGTCTTGTCGGCGTCGCGGGTGTCGATGCGGGTCCAGTGGGTCTTGGCCAGCGCCGTTTCGAAGGCGATCACCCGGTCGGCGCGGGCCTCGCCCCCGGAGATGCCGGCCAGCCGGAACAGGGCTGCCAGATAGGTGCGGTAGTCGCCGCGCGCGGCTTTGAACTTCGGGTCATCGACCAGGTAGTAGTCGCGGTCCGGCAGGCCCAGGCCGCCTTGCAGCAGCTCCGACGAGGCCCGCGTCGGCGCCTTGGCGTCGATGCCGACGCTGGGATAGACCGGGAAACTGGGCTGCGGCGAGCCATAGCCGAAGGGCGGCTGGCGGCGTTCCAGCGCCGCCAGGGTGCGAGCCAGGTCGGCCGGCGTCCGGATCGCGGCGATGCGGGCGAGGTCGGCCTTCAAAGGCGTGATGCCCTTGGCCTCAATGGCGGCCGCGTCCATGAAGCTCGCATAGAGATCGCCGAACTTCGTCTCGTCGGCCGAACCCGGCGCCTTGACGGCGGCTTCCGCCAGGCCGCGCACCCGCGCCGCGCTCTGCTCGCGCAGCCGGGCCACGTCGCCCCAGGACGAGCGGTCGGGCGGGATGACCACGGTCTTCAGCCAGCCGCCGTTCATATAGGCGTTGAAGTCGTCGCCGGACCGGACCGAGGTATCCATGGCCGCGGTGTCCAGCCCCACGGTCCCGAATTCCGGCTTGGCCGCGGAGCCGGTCGCGGCGGCCAGGAGCGCGAAGGCAGCGGCGGCGGCCAGAAGCTGGTGTCTAAGCATTGACGTCCTCAAAAGTCTGATTTGAGCGGACATTGCCGCCCCGGACGCTGGTTGTCCGCCGGAAAATTCAACCCAGCCTGAAATCTCCGTTGCGACCGGCTCCGACGCGTCTGTCGCGCGTCGTCAGTCCGTCATAGCCCGCCTGAGCGCGGCTTCGACCTCAACCTGCCAGCCCTTGCCCTTCGCCCGATAGAAAGCCAGCACGTCAGGGGCGAGGCGCAGGGAGACGTGAGCCTTGGGCGCCTCCGAGCGCGGGCGACCCCTGACCTTGGTGTTCGGGAAGGCGGCCAATTCGACGTCCGAAAGGCCCTCTGGACCTACCGCGCGCCGAAAGTCTTCCACCGTCCATTCCGGATTGTCAGGATCGGTCAGATCAGGCTCCGGCAGGTCATCCAGGGCTGAATCAATTGTTGTCTTGGACATAGCGACCATACTCCTTTCCATGCGCGCGCCGCAGGCTGATAGGTCGGACTTCCAGGGCTCCGAACTCGGGTGAATTTGTCAGGAACACCCCCAAATTCTGTCATCCCGGACGGCCTGAAAGGCCGAGCCGGGACCCAGGGCAACCGCATGGGATGAACCTCCTGGGTCCCGGCGCTTCAGCCTGCGTGCGCAGGCTTACGGCCGGGATGACAGAGAAATTTTTTAGTCTGTTGACCCGAGTTCGGAGCCCTGGTCGCACTTCACCGTCTCGGATCGTGTGATGCAGCATATAACGTGCTACGATTATTCCGCACCCTAAACCGGCGCATCCCCCGCCACGGTGGTGCGGTGCATCAGGCGCAGGTGGCCGTCGTAGCCGCCCTCGGCCAGGTGGGCGGTGCAGCGGTTGTCCCACATCAGCACCATGCCGGCGCGCCAGCGGTGGCGATAGACGAACGCGTCCTGGACCATGTGCTTGAACAGGAAGCCCAGGATGGCGTTGGCCTCCGGCTCGGCCAAGCCCTCGACGCCGATCGTATAGACCGGGCTGATGAACAGCGCCTTCCGGCCGGTGACCGGGTGGGTGCGCACCAGCGGATGGGTGCGTGACGCCTCGGCGGCCTTGGACGAGATGATCTGCAAGGTCCGCGCCGCCGTCTCGCGGGCGTAGGACCCCTGGGGGCCGTAGGGCCGGACCGCCGAATGCACCGCCTGGAGGGGCGCCAGCATCGCCTGCATCGTCGGCGACAGCGCCTCGTAGGCCCGTGCGCCATCGCAGAACAAGGTGTCGCCCCCGACCGGCGGGGTCACCTGGGATCGCAGGATGGTGGCCGCCGGCGGCGCATCCTGGAAGCTCCAGTCGGAATGCCAGCCGGCGCCGAAGTTCGACGCCGTCTCGTCGGGCTCGCGGCGCAGTTCCAGCACATTGGGGCGGCCGGCCATGGGCTTGACATAGGGGTCGTCGCCGAACGCACCCATCTGCAGGGTGAAGGCCTCCAGCGCGTCCAGGCTCAGCGGCTGGTCGGGGAAAGCGACGACGCCGTGGCGGGCCCACGCCGCCTTCACATCGGCCAGGGTCTGCGGCGGCATCGGCTGGCTAAGGTCCAGGCCGGTGATCTCCGCGCCGAAGCCGGTGGGCTGGGGCTGCACGCTGATGGTGCGATAGGCGCTGTCGGCGTCCTTGAGCATGGCGGGTCCTCCTGGCGCCTGTCGCCGGGCGCGCGCACCGATAAACACCTGTTTGCTTCCGTCCCGGCAAGCTTGTAATCGATCCGCGCCATGACCGCATTCGACTCCACCGACGACAGACTGCTGACCCTGGTCCCGGACCGCGAGGTCAACGCGCGCGAGACGTTCGGCGTGGACTTCGACATGAAGGCGCCGGCCTTCAAGGAGAAGGACAGCCACGTCCCCGACTTTGACGAGGCCTACAAGTTCGATCCCGAGACCACGCGGGCGCTGATCGCCGGCTTTGCCCACAACCGGCGCGTGATGGTCCAGGGCTTCCACGGCACCGGCAAATCGACCCACATCGAGCAGGTGGCCGCGCGGCTCAACTGGCCGCTGGTGCGGGTGAACCTCGACAGCCATGTCAGCCGGATCGACCTGGTCGGCAAGGACGCCATCGTCCTGAAAGACGGCAAGCAGGTCACCGAATTCCGCGAAGGCATGCTGCCCTGGGCGATCCAGCGGCCGATCGCGCTGGTCTTCGATGAATATGACGCCGGCCGCCCCGACGTGATGTTCGTGATCCAGCGGGTGCTGGAGGCGCAGGGCAAGCTGACCCTGCTCGACCAGAACCGGGTGATCCGGCCGAACCCCTGGTTCCGGCTGTTCTCGACCACCAATACCATCGGCCTGGGCGACACCACCGGCCTCTATCACGGCACGCAACAGATTAATCAGGGCCAGATGGACCGCTGGTCGATCGTCACCACGCTCAATTACCTGGCCCACGACGTGGAGGCCGAAATCGTGCTGGCCAAGTCGCCCGCTTACGACACCGCCGACGGCAGGCGGACGATCAACGCCATGGTCCGCGTCGCCGACATGACCCGCAACGCCTTCATGAACGGCGACATCTCCACGGTGATGAGCCCGCGCACGGTGATCACCTGGGCGCAGAACGCCGAGATCTTCGACGGCGACATCGCGCTCGGCTTCCGCATGACCTTCCTCAACAAATGCGACGAACTGGAACGCGGCACGGTGGCCGAGTTCTACCAGCGCGCGTTCGGGTCGGACTTGCCGGAGAGCACGGCGCGGGTGCGGGTGGCTTAAGCCGCTACTCTTCGTGGCCTTCTAAGGAGGCCTCTTCGCCGAAGTTCTTCCACTTGCCGCCGGCCGGGCTTCCAATGGACGTGTAGAGCTGGGCAATATTTTGTTTGCCCAGCGCGAAATCGTAGAGCGCATCGCGATTTTTGGCCCACGCGCCGGCCATCGACGGAACGATCTTGGGCAAGGTCTCTGTGAAGAACCTCTTGGTGCGATCGTGGGGATCATAGGACGCCGTGACGTCGGTGAACCCGAGGCCGCGGGCGCGTTTCACGTCTTCTGCGAGCGCAACCTCGTCCTCCGGATAATACTGAAGTAGAGTCTCGTGAGCCATGATACCGGCTGGAACGAGAAAGTTGCTTATAGTAGAATAATGTATCCGTCGTTGAACGAGTAATGGGAGTGTGTTGGTCTCGTAGGATTTGATGATCAGTTCGCGAATTTGGGTATGACTGGGATACAGCCACTCTCGATAGTTCTTGCATTCGATCGAAATTATGCCCTCTTCAAATCCCATCAACATGAAGTCAGCTTGCTTCTTAGTGGTTCCTCCCGACACCGTCTGGGGGGGCTCGACTTTCACGTATCGGCCTTGTGCGTTCTTCGGGCGGTCGAGCAGGAAGGAACCCAGATAGTTAAAGCGTGGATCAGTATTGCGGAGTGTCTGGAGCGTCTTGAGGAGGATTATTTCTAAGGCGTCGCCAACCTTATTTGGAAAGTCGCCTTGAGAAATGGAACGGTAGACTGGCGCTATTGCGGCAAGTTTCGCGGCGACCGGTTCCGGCTGGATGCGCTTGTAAGCATACCAGTTCTTGACGCCAGAATGGGCGTGTTCGGTAATCACATCCCGCGCTAGGAGGTCCATGATGGCCAAGCCGAGGATGTGCGGATCCACCTTCATTCCTGGTGGACCTTGGTCGGATATCTTCTGCTCCAGTGTCTTCTGGTGGCAGATGACGTCTCGCTCAAGGACGCTCAGGATGCGGCGGGTGCCGGTGACGACCCGTTCAAGGACGGCAGGGTTCCTCGCGAGGCGGTGGGCGCGAACCTTTTCTGAAAGATGTTCCGCCGCCAAATCAAGGACCTAATGTTTGTATCTATATATAGGATTATGGTCGGGCGTCGGCGGCTCGACAGAGCTTTGATCCAACCTTCGAAACCGTGACCTGTCAAAGTGTCCGTCAAAGCAGGGCCACGCCCCTCTTCTAGGCTGCGCGCGGCACAATCTTCTCCAGATCGACCCCCAGTTGCCGCCGCCGCTGCATCAGGTCGTGGTCCGCCTGCAAGCCCAGCCAGAAACCGTCGCTGATCCCCCAGTAGCGGGAGAGCCGCAGGTCGGTGTCGGCCGTCACGGCGCGCTTGCCGAGCACGATCTCATTGATCCGCCGCGGCGATACGCCGACGGCGCGGGCGAGCGCGGTCTGGCTGAGGCCGATCGGCTTCAGGAACTCTTCCATCAGGATGTCGCCCGGCGTCGGATTGGTGAGCCAGTCGGCGGGGTCAGTGATAGTCGCAGATTTCGACATCTTCGGAGTGTCCATCGTTCCAGCGGAAACAGAACCGCCATTGTTGATTGATCCGTATCGAGTGCTGACCGCGCCGGTCGCCACCCAGCGCCTCCAACCGATTTCCCGGCGGACTTCGCAGGTCGTCGAGTCGGCGGCTCTGGTTCAGCAGACGCAGCTTTCGCAGCGCCGCATCCTGGATGTCCGGCGGCAGGCGGCGAGATCGTTCGCCGCTCCAGACCCGCGCGGTTTCCCGGTCACGAAAGCTCCCGATCATTCCGATTGGATATAACGCATAACGTTATACGTCAAGTTGTGACCTTGCTTGTCAAATGGTCTCCGGTCGTCCTAGCCCACAAACTAGGTGGGCTAGGAATTATACCATTTCCGCACTACGTCACGCCACGCGGCGACGCGATCCGGATCATCTCGGTCCGGCGGTCGCGGAACGATGAAGTGAGGCGATATGAGCTCCAAGACGGTTGACGCCGCAGCGTTCGACGCCGCCTTCGACGACGGCGAGGACATCAGCGCGCATTTGGACTGGTCGACCGCGCGCCGGCCCGGGCTGGAGAAGCGGCGGGTCAACATCGACTTCACCGACCAGATGGTCCGCCGCCTGGACATCGAGGCCCAGCGGCGCGGCGTAACGCGCCAGGCCCTGGTCAAGATGTGGATCGCCGACCGGCTGGATCAGGTGGCTTGAACCCCGGTCGGCAGCCGAACATCCCGCTGGACCGCACCGCTCGAGAGCCCCATCCTCGCCGCCATTGCTGACCAACAGGCATTGCCAGGGGAAAGATATGTCCAGGAAGCTCTTGAGCGCGCTCGCCGTGAGCGCCGCCATCGTCGCGCCGGGGTTTGCGGCGCAGGCGCAGACCGCCGCGCCGGCGAAAAACGACTATGCCGACAAGGCCAGCTGGCTGTGCTGGACCGGCAAGCCGGGGGACGCCTGCGCCGTCGATCTGACCACCACGGTGGTCCGGGCCGACGGGTCGGAGAGCGTCGAGACCTTCAAGGCCGATCCCAAGGCGCCGGTGGACTGCTTCTATGTCTATCCGACGGTGAGCAACGATCCGGGGATCAGCTCGGACATGATCGCCGGGCCGGAGGAGCTGGGCGTGGTCAAGGCGCAGCTGGCGCGGTTCGGGTCGAAATGCCGGATCTATGCGCCGCTCTATCGCCAGTTCACGCTGACGGCTCTGCGGGCCAATGCGGCGGGCAAGCCGATGGCGGGCTCGGCCGACCCGGCCGCCCGGGCGGTGGGCTATAACGACGTGGCCGACGCCTGGGCCTATTACCTGGCCCACGAGAACCATGGCCGCGGCGTCGTGCTGATCGGCCACTCCCAGGGCTCGGGCGTGCTGACCCAGCTGATCGCCAAGGAGATCGACGGCAAGCCGGTGCAGGCCAGGCTGATCTCGGCGATCCTGATGGGCACCCGGCTGCCGGTCGACAAGGGCAAGGACACTGGCCTCTTCAAGACCATTCCGCTCTGCAAGGCGCCCAGCCAGACCGGCTGCGTGATCGCCTATGCGAGCTTCCGCGACACCATCCCGCCGCCCGCCAACAGCCTGTTCGGCAAGGCGCCGGGCGAGGGCCAGATCGCGGCCTGCGCCAACCCGGCGAACCTGGCCGGCGGGCCGGGCGATCTGCACGCCTATCTCGGCAACAGCCCGGCGATCTCCGGCCAGGCCGCGCCCAGGACGGTGTGGGCCAAGGGCAAGGCCAACCCGACGACGCCGTTCATCTCCACGCCCGGACTGCTCAGCGCGCAATGCGTGGAGAAGAACGGCTTCAGCTATCTCGAGGTGCACGTGAACGGCGTCGCCGCCGATCCGCGCACCGACACCATCGAAGGCGACGTGCTGGGCGCCGACGGCCAGCCCAACGCCAGCTGGGGCCTGCACCTGATCGACGCGCACCTGGCCATGGGCAATCTGGTGGACATCGTCGGCGCCGAATCCAAGGCCTGGCTGGCGAAGAAGTAGTTGGCGCAGATTTGCGAATTTCGCGCAATTTACCTAGGTCTGGGAAAGCTGTCGAAAGCCTTAGTTAGGACCACCGAATTCCAACGACATATCGGATGGCTTCAGCTCTCCTAAACATTTCGCGAGCCAACAAACTCCGGCCACTCAAGTTAGCAAGTGTTCGAATGCGATTTATTCTAGCCAATTCTCTTCCGATATCGAAACCTAAATTCTTCATTGCTATACGCCGCCATTGTAAAAGCTTAATGATGCAGTAAAACCGATGACGACACAACCGATTTGAAGGAACTGCACCGTGTCTGTTTGGCAGTGGATCAGCTGGTTTTGGATGTGGCTGGCTGGAACGGTGGTCTTCGCCGTCATGTGCGGCCTATTCGGCGCAGCCGTCGGCTTCACCGCAGGATTGCCTGTCCTCATGTCAACGCTGTTGGGCGCATCCATCGGCGGTGGAGCATGCTTCGTCGGTGTCCCGTTGGATAAATATCTCGAACTGCACCGCGATAACAGCCAACTAGAAGCCTTCCGCCAGCAAGCCTCTAGGGTATTGATATGGCTAGGCCTCGCAGCTTTAGGCTCGCTTGTATTCTTCAGTTGTACCGATCGCGGAGGTTCGACTGGCGTGACCGCCGACGACCCATCAGTCTGCTCGACGCGGTATTCCTGCCCCTAGCACAGGTATCAATTTATTCGAACGCGCGCGGAGGGGTGATGGCAAGCGTGGCGCACCCAATGATCGCCGACGCGGCGGGCGGCAAGGCGCAGGCCACGTAGCAGAACGGCTCCCCCAGACCGGGGGAGCCGGGTGCTGTGCTGCCTGGTTAGTTCCCAGTGATCTTCCGGCCGGCCAGGACGCCCAGCGCCACGAAGACCACGAAGCCGATGAGGAACAGGAAGAACAGGATCTTGGCGATCCCGGCGGCGGCGCCGGCCATGCCGGTGAACCCCAGGCCGCCGGCGATCAGCGCGACCACGGCGAAGATCAAAGCCCACTTCAGCATGTCGGTTGCTCCCACACGCCCACGCCATGCGGGCTTGGAGGTCAACGC
>JANXXA010000169.1 GCA_025350885.1 Phenylobacterium sp. | reverse complement strand
CTCTACGAGGATCTGCTGGCCGCCGGAGGCACCCGCACTTACGTCGAGGCCCTGGCCCCGTTCGGATTGAACCCGCGTGAGAAGGCGTTCTGGACGGCCGGGATGAAGCAGCTGGAACGGCTGGTGGACGCGTTCGAGGCTCTGGTGTGATGATGGGCGGACTGTCGGATCGGCGCGGCGCGGTTCGTCCTTCGCTGGAACCTGTGGGAGAGATCAAGATGAAGACCCTTACCGCCCTGCCCGCCGCCACCGCGCTCGCGCTGGTGATGATCGCCAGCCCGGCGATCGCCGCCCCCGCCCCCGCCGCGCCGCCGCCGCCCGCCGGCGGCTATGTCCTGGACAAGACCCACACCTCGGTGACCTTCCGGGTCAACCACATGGGCTTCTCGCGCTACACGGCGCGGTTCTCGAGCGTCGATGGCCGTATGAAATTCGACCCCGCCGCGCCGGCGACCATGAGCGTCGAGGCGACCATCGATCCCTTGTCGCTGGAGCTGAACGCCCCGCCCAAGGGCTTCCACGACGCGATGACCGGCAAGAGCTGGTTCAACGCCGCGGCCTTTCCGGCGATCACCTTCCGCTCCACCAGGGTCGAGGTCACCGGCGCCAACACCGCGCGCGTTACCGGCGATCTCAGCCTGCACGGGGTCAGCAAGCCGGTGACGCTGGAGGTGACCTACAACGGCGGCTATCCGCCGAATTCCTTCGATCCCGGCGGCGCGCGGATCGGCTTCTCGGCCCATGGCGCGTTCAAGCGCTCGGCCTTCGGCATGAGCATGGGCATCCCCGCGCCCGGCTCGACGATGGGGGTCGGCGACGACGTCGAGGTGATGATCGAGACCGAGTTCAGCTCCAAGGTTCCGCCGGCCGCGAAATAGGGCCTCGGCGTCAGCGGGCCTCCAGCCAGGCGCGCATCTCGGAGGCCTCGCGCCGGCCGCTGCTCAGGTAGCGGGTGTCGGAGCCGACGGTGACCAGGTCGAAGCCGCGTTCGAGCATCGCCTGCGAATAGCCCGGGCTGTTGGTATGGACGCCGGTGCGCACGCCGGCGGCCTTGCAGGCGGCCAGGATCTGGTCGAACGCGGCCAGCAGGCCAGGCGCCATCTGATCCTGACCCGGAGGCCCGCCCAGGGCCAGCGACAGGTCCGAAGGGCCGATATAGACGCCGTCGAGGCCGGGCGTGGCGACGATCGCCTCGACGTTGGCCAAGCCAGCCGCGGTCTCGATCATCGCCAGCGCCAGGATCTGGCCGTTGGCCTTGGCGTGATAGTCGGCCCCGCCATAGATCGCTGCCCGCGTCGGGCCGGAACTGCGGAAGCCGTCGGGCGGATAGCGGCAGGCCTGGACAAAGGCGGCGCACTCGGCGGCGTCGTTGATCATCGGGCAGATGATCCCATAGGCGCCGGCGTCCAGCGCGCGCATGATTTCGCCGGGCTGGTTCCACGACACCCGGACCAGGGGCGTCACCTGGGTGGTCGAGATCGCCTGCAGCATGGCCAGCATATCGGCATAGCCGATGAGACCGTGCTGGGTGTCGATGGTCACCGCGTCCCAGCCCATGGTCGCCATCAGCTCGGCGGAAAATCCTCCGGGCAGGGAACACCAGCCGTTGATCACTGGCTTGCCGGCGGTCCACAGGTCTCTGACGTTATTGGCGCGCATGTCTGGCCTCTCCCGATTTTAGAAGACTAGGCCGCGCCCGCGCCGTGCGCAGCCGCAATCGGCGCCACGCCGTTATCCCAGCCTTTACGTCGGCCGTGCGAAGGTCCGGTCCACGACATTTGAGGGTGGCCCGTGAGTTCGGACGCGACGATCACGACGCAGGTCTGCCCCCCGGCGCCCACTGTGCGTCCCCGGCTGATCGACCTCACCGAGCGGGCAGTCGTGGTGGCGGCGTTCTGCTCCTACATGTTGGCCAACATCGCCTCGGGCAACGGGCTCGATATGCTGATCGCCAGCACCGAGCTGGTCACGGTCGGCTGCATCCTGTTCCGGCGGCCAGCGACCAGCGTCAGCCTCGATCCGCAGGACTGGGGGCTGGCGCTTTGCGGGACCCTGCTGTCGATGTTCATGCGGCCGGGCGGCGCGCCATTGATCCCGCCGGCCTTCGCGCTCGGCCTGGTGGCCAACGGCGCGCTGATCAGCGTGGCCGCCAAGCTCAGCCTGAACCGTCGCTTTGGCGTCGCGCCGGCGAACCGTGGCGTGCAGATGCGCGGCGCCTACGTCTTCGTCCGCCACCCGATGTACGTGGGGTATGTGCTGACCCACGCCGCCTATCTGCTGACCAATCCGACGGTGTTCAACGCCGTGTTGATCGCCATCACCTGGACCTGCCAGGCGGGGCGCGTGCTGCGCGAGGAGCGGTGGCTGATGCAGGATCGCCGCTATCGCCGCTACGCCAGGATTGTCCGCTTCAGGTTTTTGCCGGGCATCCTTTAGGGCGTCAGTCGTGAACCCTCGGCAGCGGCAAAGGTTGCCCGCGGCGCGGACCAGGACGGCGGCATGATCGCCTGGATTCAGGACGTGCCGAGCACCCGCTCGACCCGCCGGTCGGGGATGAACCAGATCATCGCCACGGCGACATAGAGCGCCAGCGAGGCGACCGGCAGGATGAGGGCCAGCCCGATGCCAAAGGCATAGAGCACCAGCGAGATCTTGCCCTTGACGTCGCGACCTATGGCGCGGGCGAGATCAGAACCCGCCCCCTCGTGGCGGATCATCACTCGGGTCAGAACGGTATAGGAAAGGCCGTTAAGCAGCAGAACGAC
>JANXXA010000152.1 GCA_025350885.1 Phenylobacterium sp. | reverse complement strand
GCCACCAGCACGTCGTCGCATTCGTAGTGCTCGTCGGGTTGCCCCGAATTGACCAGCTTGCGCCGGCCCTTGTCATCAATTTCGGCCTTCACCACCTCGAACAGGACGCCGGTGAGCTTGCCGTTGTCGTGGGTGAACGCCTTGGGGACCCGGAAGTTGAGGATCGGGATGTCCTCGTGGATCGCGTCTTCCTTCTCCCAGGGCGACGCCTTCATTTCCTCGAAGCCGGAGCGGACGATCACCTTGACGTCCTCGCCGCCCAGTCGTCGCGAGGTGCGGCAGCAGTCCATGGCGGTGTTGCCGCCGCCCAGGACGATCACCCGCTTGCCGATCTTGTCGATGTGCTCGAACGACACCGACGACAGCCAGTCGATGCCGATGTGGATGTTGGCGCGGGCCTCTTCCCGACCCGGCAGCTCGAGGTCGCGGCCGCGCGGCGCGCCGGAGCCCACGAAGATCGCATCATAGTCTTGCGCCAACAGGGCCTTGAGGCTGTCGATCCGCTCGCCCAGCCGTAACGTCATGCCCAGGCCGGTGATGTAGCCCACCTCCTCGTCGATGACCTCCTCGGGCAGGCGGAAGCGCGGGATCTGGCTGCGAATCATGCCCCCCGCCTTGGCGTCGGCGTCGTAGATCGTGACCTCGTAGCCCAGCGGCGCCAGGTCACGGGCGACGGTCAGCGAGGCCGGCCCGGCGCCCACCAGGGCCACCCGCTTGCCGTTGGTCTGAGCGGCGGGTGACGGCAGCCGGGCGGTGATGTCGTCCTTGTTGTCGGCCGCGACCCGTTTCAGTCGGCAAATGGCGACCGGCTCGTCCTCGACCCGTCCGCGCCGGCAGGCGGGTTCGCAAGGCCGGTCGCAGGTCCGCCCCAGAATGCCGGGGAACACGTTGGACCGCCAGTTGACCATATAGGCATCGGAATATCGGCCGTCGGCGATCAGGCGGATGTATTCCGGAACGGGGGTATGGGCGGGACAGGCCCACTGACAATCCACGACCTTGTGAAAATAGTCGGGAGTCCAGGTACTGGTACGTTGCAAACCGAGGGTCCCTTCCCGCGACGCTCTACTCCCGTTGCGGCGAGTCCGGGCCGCCGGCGAGGCTGGCGGGTGCGGCTCGGGCCACAACGGCGCGGCATTCGCCATCAGGTTAGGCCCCGTTCGGCGTCGAAGCCAAGCCGATTCCTGATCGCCGGTCCGAGCCGATGTCCGCGCCTACTGTGGCAGCCGGGCCAACAACGTCGCAAGCGGGGGCTGGCTCGCCCTAATGTCGAGGTCAGGACAAATCCCCTCACGGTCCGTCCCGGAGCCGGCAAGCTGGGCCTTGACGATCAGCGGACTCGCACTGGCCGGCGCCGGTCTGCGCCGGCGCCGAGCCGCACCAGCTACGCGCTACGTCGAGTAGCCCGCCGGCAGTTCATCGTCGGCCATCAGGGCGGCCTTGGTGACCTTGGTGTCCTTCACCTTGGCCTTTTCGACGATCAGGTCGACGACCTTGTCCTCGAAGATCGGGGCGCGCAACTGGGCCTGGGCGTTGGGATTCTGGCGGAACAGGTCGAACGCCTGCTGGGCCTGGGGGCCGTAGCGGCGCGCCTCGGTGACCATGGCGTCGTTCAGCTCCTGGTCGGTGACCTGGACGTTGTTGGCGCGACCGATCTCGGCCAGCACCAAGCCCAGCCGCACGCGACGCTCGGCGATCTTGCGATATTCCTCACGCAGCTTCTTGTCGGACTTCTTGAGGTCCTCCGGCGGCAGGTTGCCGGCTTCCTTGTCCTGTTCCACCTGGGTCCAGATCGCGGCGAATTCGGCCTCGACCATCTTCGGCGGCAAAGGGAAATCGTGCTTGGTGTCCAGCTGGTCCAGAAGCGCGCGCTTCAGCTTGAAGCGGCTGGCGCCGGCGTACTCTTTTTCCAGGTTGCCCTTGAGCAGTTCGCGAACCTTCTCCAGGTTTTCCAGGCCCAGCCGCTCGGCTAGGGCGTCATCGGCGGGCGCGTCCACCGGGGCCTTGACCGCTGTCACCTTCACCGCGAAGACCGCGTCCTTGCCCTTCAGAGCCTCGGATTGATAGTCGGCCGGGAAGGCCACCTTGACCTCGACCTCGGTGTCGGGCTTGGCGCCGACCAGCTGGCCCTCGAAGCCCGGAATGAACTGGCCCGAGCCCAGCACCAGTTCGGCGTCCGTCGCCGCCCCGCCCTCGAACGGCACGCCGTCGATCGAGCCGACGAAGTCGATGACCACCATGTCGCCGTCCTTGGCTTTCACCGTCTTGCCGGTCTTTTCCTCATAGGTACGGTTCTGCTTGGCGAGCTCGGCCAGGGCCTCGTCCACCTCGGCCTGGGTCGGCTCGTAGACCGGACGCTTCAGCGACAGGGTCACGGGATCCACCGGCTCAAAGTCGGGCATCACGTCGACGGCGATCTCGTAAGCAAGGTCCGCCTTGCCGTCGACCACGGCGTTCATATCGCCTTCCGGCTTCA
>JANXXA010000143.1 GCA_025350885.1 Phenylobacterium sp. | reverse complement strand
GACAAAGGGGTTGGTCTGGCGCTCCTGGCCGAACGTCGACATCGGCCCGTGTCCAGGCACGAAAGCCACGTCGTCGCCCAGCGGCCACAGCCTGGTGGTGATGGCCTCGATCAGGTCGGCGTGGTTGCCGCGCGGAAAGTCGGTGCGTCCGATCGACCCCTGGAACAGCACGTCGCCGACCTGGGCGAACCGCGCCTCGCGGTGGAAGAAGACGATGTGGCCCGGCGTGTGTCCGGGGCAGTGATAGACCTCGAACTGGGTCTCTCCCAGGGTCACCACGTCGCCGTTGTGCAGCCAACGGTCGGGGGTGAAGCCCTTGGCCTCCGGCATCCCCCACTTGGCGCCCGAGGCGTCGATCTGGTCGATCCAGAAGGCGTCGTCGGGGTGCGGGCCTTCGATGGGAACCCCGGTCAGCGCCTTCAGCGCCGCTGTGCCGCCGGCATGGTCCAGGTGGCCGTGGGTGATCCAGATCTTCTCCAGCGTCAGCCCCTGGCTCGCCAGCGCCTCCATCAACCGCGGGACCTCGCCGCCGGGATCGATGATCGCCGCCTTCAAGGTCTTGGCGCACCACACGATCGTGCAGTTCTGCTGCAACGGCGTCACCGGTGCGATCAGGGCGCGGATCGGAAGCGGGGGATTGGGCGCGTTCATGCCTCCTATGATCGGGGTTCGCAGGGCAAAATGAAAGGGCGCGCCATTCCCGGCCGCCCGCCCTGCGCTTGCGGGCAGGGTCATTGCCGCCGCTCGCGGGCGCCGCTAGCGTGTCACGACGCGCCCAGGCTTGGGCTGGGCCATTCATCTACAACGGGGATTTGCCGGACATGGCGAACGCTTCAGGCATCGGGCGCATCTTCCTGCGCAAGTCGGTCGGCCAGATTCAGGCCGAGCATGAGAGCGGCGAGCTGAAACGCTCGCTGGGCGCGCTGAACCTGGTGCTGCTGGGCATCGGCTGCATCATCGGCACGGGCATCTTCGTCCTCACCGGCCAGGCCGCGGCCCAGTACGCCGGCCCCGGGATCATGATCTCGTTCATCATCACCGGCACGCTCTGCGCCTTCGTGGCGCTTTGTTACGCCGAGCTGGCCTCGGCCCTGCCGGTCTCTGGCTCCGCCTACTCCTACACCTACGCCTCGATGGGTGAAGGCGCGGCCTGGATCATGGGCCTGCTGCTGGTTCTTGAGTACGGCCTCGCGGCATCGGTCGTCGCGGTCGGCTGGTCAGGCTATTTCACCAGTCTGCTGCACAGCATGCATCTCGCGCTGCCCCCGGCTCTGACAGCGGCTCCGGGGGTGGCGGTCAAGGACGCCGCCGGGATCGTTATCGCCACCGGCGTGATCAACCTTCCGGCGATTGGCATCATCGGCCTCGTCACCCTGCTGCTGATCCGCGGCGTGTCGGAGTCGGCGGCGGTCAACAATGTCATCGTCGCTATCAAGCTGACGGTGGTCATCGCCTTTATTGTCATCGGCTCGCGCTATGTGCATCCGGCCAACTGGGCGCCCCTGGTCCCGGCCGAAATTCCAGCCCAGCCGCCGGGCACGAACATGGACATGCTGCACCAGATCTGGCGGGCGCTGGTCGGCGTGGTTACGGGTGACGCCTCGCACAAGTACGGCGTTGCCGGGGTCATCCATGCGGCAGCAGTGATCTTCTTCGCCTATCTAGGCTTCGAGGCGGTCTCCACCGCCGGCGCCGAGTCGCGTAACCCGGGCAAGGACATGCCGATTGGCATCCTCGGAGCCCTGATTATCTGCACCGTGCTCTACATCATGACCTCGGCTGTCCTGGTCGGCATTGTGCCTTACGCCCTGCTGGATGTGCCCGCCCCGATTGCGCTGGCGGCCGACACCATGCACCTGCCCTGGTTCGCGATCCTGGTGAAGATCGGCGCCATAGCCGGACTGACCTCGGTGATGTTGGTGCTGCTCTACGGCCAGACGCGGATCTTCTACACCATGTCCCGCGACGGCCTTCTGCCGACCTCGTTGGCGGCTGTGCACAAGACGTTCAAGACGCCGTGGATCAACACCATCATCGTCGGCATCGCGGCGATGTGCGCCGCTGGCCTGATGTCCCTCGACGAGTTGGCGAATCTCGCCAACGTGGGCTCGCTCGCGGCCTTCGCGCTTGTCTGCATCACGGTGATCTATCTGCGGCGCAGCAATCCCGACCTAGCGCGCCCGTTCAGGACACCATTTTTCCCCGTGGTTCCAATCCTCGGTGCGGTCATGTGCGTGATCCTGCTGATGAGCCTGATGTCGAGCCATACGACCCGAAACTTCTTCCTGATCTATCTGGGCGGCGGGATCGTGGTCTATTTCCTCTACGGCATCCGTAAGTCCAAGCTCGGCCGCGGCATCGTCGTCGAAGGCCACGAGGCCGCGCCGATGGAGCTGCCGCACCAGGACTGACGCCGGGCCCGCGGTGTCGCTAGAAGACACCGATGCTGCCGATCCATGAGGCCATTCCCCGGCTGAAGGCGGCGCTCGAGCAGGGCGCCGCCGCGGTGCTTGTCGCCCCGCCCGGCGCCGGCAAGACCACGGTGGTCCCGCTGGAGCTGCTGGCCGAACCCTGGGTGGGGCAGGGCAAGATCATCGTCCTGGAGCCCCGCCGCCTCGCCGCCCGCGCCGCCGCCGAGCGCATGGCCGCCACCCTCGGCCAGCCGGTCGGCCAGACCGTCGGTTTCCGCGTGCGGATGCAGTCGAAGGTCTCCGCCGCCACCCGCATCGAGGTGGTCACCGAGGGCGTGTTCACGCGGATGATCCTGCGCGATCCGGCGCTGACCGGCGTCGCCTGCGTGATCTTCGACGAATTCCACGAGCGCAGCCTCGACGCCGACCTGGGCCTGGCGCTGGCCCGCGACGCCCAAGGGCTGCTGCGCGAGGATCTGCGGATCCTGGTGATGTCGGCCACGCTCGACGGCGCGGCGGTCGCCAGGCTTCTGGCGGATGCGCCGGTGATCGAGAGCCTGGGCCGCGCCTGGCCGGTCGAGACCCACTATCTGGGCCGCGACGACAGCCTGCGCATCGAAGACCGCGCCGCCAAGGCCGTCGAACGCGCGCTGGCTGCGGAAACCGGGGGCCTGCTGGTCTTCCTGCCCGGCCAGGGCGAGATCCTGCGCACGGCCCAGAGGCTGGGCGAACGCCTGCGTCGTCCCGATGTCGAGGTCGCCCCGCTCTACGGCGCGCTTGACCCGCGCGAGCAGGACCGCGCCATCGCGCCGTCGCCGCCGGGCAGGCGCAAGGTGGTGCTGGCCACCGCCATCGCCGAGACCAGCCTGACCCTGCAGGGCGTCCGCGTCGTCATCGATTGCGGTCAGGCCCGCGTGCCGCGCTTTGATCCGGCCAGCGGCCTGACCCGGCTGGCCACCGTCCGCGTCTCCCGCGCCGCCGCCGACCAGCGCCGGGGCCGGGCCGGGCGCACTGAGGCCGGCGTCTGCTATCGCCTGTGGGACGAGGCTGAGACCCGCGCCCTGCCGGCCTATGCCGACCCGGAGATCCTCGACGCCGACCTGTCGGGACTGGCGCTGGACCTCGCGCGCTGGGGGGCCAGGGACGCGAGCGGCCTGGCTTTCCTCGACCCCCCGCCCGCCGCCGCCTTCGCCGAGGCCCGCGCGCTGCTGGTGCGTCTGGAGGCGCTCACGGGCGAAGGCGTCCTGACCCCCCACGGTCGGGCGCTCGCCGACATGCCCTTGGCCCCGCGCCTGGCGCACATGGTGCTGAGGGCCGCGGCGACCGGTCAGGCCCCGCGCGCCGCGCGCATCGCCGCCCTGGTCACCGAGCGCAACCTCGGCGGCCGCGAGGTCGATCTGCGCCACCGGCTTGAAGCGTTTGATCGTGACCGCGGCCCCCGCGCCCGGGACGCGCACGCGCTGGCCGACCGCTGGGCGGGCCTCAGCGGCCGGGCAGGGGATAGCGAACCCCTCTCCGACGGCCTGCTGCTGGCCTTTGCCTACCCCGAGCGCATCGCCCGGGCCCGTGGACCCCAAGGTGAATTCCAGCTGGTCGGTGGCCGGGGCGCCTTCCTCGAACCGACCGACGCCCTGGCCCGCGAGACCTGGCTGGCGGTGGCCGAACTCGGCGGCGGCGACCGCCGCGACCGCATTCTACTGGCCGCGCCGCTGGGCGAGGACGAACTCCTCGCGGCGTTCTCAGCTCAGCTGGTCGTCGACACGCGCCTGGAGGAAAGCGGCGCGGGGCGGCTGCGCGGCCTGCGCCTTACCCGCCTTGGCCGGCTGACCGTTCGCCAGACCGTCGATGACAATCCCGACCCGGCGCTCATCGCCGCGGCCCTGGCCGACCGTGTCCGCGTCCAGGGGGTCGGCGTCCTGCCCTGGGGTGAGGCCGCGACGGCCCTGCGCCGACGCCTGGCGTTCCTGAACGCCCGGGACGCCGCCTGGCCCGACCTCTCGGACGCCTCGCTGGCTGACCGGCTCGACGACTGGCTCACCCCGCTGCTGCCGGCCGTCCGGTCGCTGGCCGCGCTGAAGGCGCAGACGTTGGAAGCCGCCCTGCGCACCCTGATCCCCTGGGACCTGCAGCGCCGCCTCGACGCCGAAGCCCCGCCGCGCTGGACGGCGCCCACCGGCGCCAGTTTCGCCATCGACTACGCCGCCGAGGGCGGACCCCGCGTCGATGTGCGGGTGCAGGAGGTCTATGGGCTCACCGTCCACCCGACCGTGGCGGGCGTCCCGCTGACCCTGTCGCTGCTCTCGCCCGGCCGTCGCCCGGTGCAGACCACCCAGGACCTGCCCGGCTTCTGGTCAGGATCATGGAAGGACGTCCGCCGCGACATGCGCGGCCGCTACCCCAGGCACCTCTGGCCCGAAGACCCGGCCGCCGCCCAGCCGACCGCGCGCGCCAAGCCGCGCGGGACGTGAGCGCTTCGCCTACGCCTTGCGGAT
>JANXXA010000117.1 GCA_025350885.1 Phenylobacterium sp. | reverse complement strand
TCTGGCGCGCGCCGTCGAGGCCGCGCGCGCGGCCGGCGCGCCGGACAGCCTGATCCTTGACGCCATAGCTCTGGCGCGCGCCGGAGAGCACGCCTGGCCGGTGGAACCGTTGGCCGGAGCCGGCGGCGGCGTCGCGCTGGTGGTCGCGGGCGCCGCCGACGCGGCGGTCGCGCGCGCCGCCTGGGCCACCGGAGCCGTGGTGCTGGCCTCGCGGCAAACGACGGCGCAGGCGATTGCCGGCGCCGCAAACGCGGCGCGCGGCGGCGTCGACCTGATGGGGTTCTGGACCGCTGACGGGTTCGACATTGAGGGGTTCGAGGCGACGGTGGCCCTGCTGGCGAAGGCGCTGGCGGCGGCGGAGGGCCCGGCCATGATCGGCCTGTCCGGACTTGGCGACTGGCTGGTGGCGCACGGCCTGGACTATGACAGCGACGCGGGCCGCGAGACCGCGCGCGCGCTCTATCTGGCGGCGGGACGGGCCATCGAAGGCGCCGGGCTGGAGGGCGGCCTGGCCCTGTTCCACGACGCCGCGCTGGGGCTGCGCCTGGGTGGCGGGCGGCTGGCGGGCGCGCCCTGGTCCGGCCCCGTGACCTTCGCCGAAACGGCCGAGGGGGATCTCGTGCGGGTGCTGGCCGACGCTGGCCTGCGCGGCCTGGCGCTGATCGGGGCCGATACGGACGAGGCCCGGACCTGGCTGCTGGGTCGCCGGGATCTGGTCGATGCGCCGGGGGTCAGCCACGCGGCCTTGCTGGCCCGCGGCTTCACCGACCACGAGATCGATGCGGTGACGGCGGCCCTTCCCGGTGTCGCCCGGCTGAGCGACGCGTTTGGCCCAGCTGTGATCGGCGAAGGCTTCATCCGCGACGTCCTGGGCGCGAGCGACAGCCAACTGGCCGACCCGGCGTTGGACATCCTGGACCTGCTGGGGGTCTCCGCTGCGGAGGTGTTGGCCGCGGAGGCCTGCGTCCTGGGAGTCGGCAGCCTGAGCGCGGCGGAGTTTCTCACCGAGCCGACCCGGGCCATCTTCCGCTCGGCTGACGACCTGGGACCCGGCCCGGCGCTGGCGATGCTGCGGGCTTTGGAGCCGGCGCTGGCGGTTGCGCCGGTGGTCGAGATCACCCTGCCGTGGGACGCAACGCCCGGCCAGGCGCTGGACGCGCTGAGCGGCCTCGACGGGGCTGTCCGGCTGCGCCGCGTCGCGCCGCCGGCGGACCTCACGCTGGAGATTCCCGGCCCGGCGGAACCGCGCGTCACGCGGGAGGCGCCGCCGGAAGCGCGCATCGTCGAACGGGTGGTGGAGCGCGAGCGCACCCGGCGCAAGCTGCCGGACCGCCGCAAGGGCTATATCCAGAAAGCGGCGGTCGGCGGCCACAAGGTCTATCTGCACACCGGCGAATACGACGACGGCGAGCTGGGCGAGATCTTCATCGACATGCACAAGGAAGGCGCCGCCTTCCGCTCACTGATGAACAATTTCGCCATCGCGATCTCCATCGGCCTGCAGTACGGCGTGCCGCTGGAGGAGTTCGTCGACGCCTTCGTGTTCACCCGGTTCGAGCCGGCGGGGCCGGTGACCGGTAACGATACGGTCAGGTCGGCGACCTCGATCCTGGACTATATCTTCCGCGAGCTGGGGGTGTCCTATCTGGGCCGCCACGACCTCTCCAGCGCCGATCCCGGCGAATTGAACGCCGATGGCCTGGGCCGCGGCAAGGCCGACGCGCTGGAGCCCGCGCCGTTCGAGGATGGCGCCCCGCAGCCGGCGTCGCGGTTCATCTCCAGAGGGTTTTCCCGGGGCGCGGCGCCCGACAATCTGGTCTTCTTGCCGGTGGCGAGCCGGGTCAGCGGCCCGGGCAGACCCGAGGCCGCCGATGTCTGCGCGGCGTGCGGCGATGTGGCCGTGGTGCGCAAGGGCGGCTCGCTGATCTGCGAGAGTTGCGGCGCGCGCGCGGGCCGTTTCGGGGATGAGCTTGGCGCCTGAGCCCCCGGTAAGGGCTTAAGAATTACCGCGAATTAAGTGGCGGACCGCACCATCCGAGCGCAGATGCACGAGCGCAAGGATCGAGGAATTCCACCGCGTGCTGACCAAATCCTTTCAAGCCCTGATCGCACTCACCGCCCTGGCCTTGAGCCTGTCCGGCGCTGCGGCGGCGGGCGGGGAGAAGGAGATTCCGCGTTTCACGTCCTTTGGCGGCGCCTGCCCCAAGTGCGAGCTATCGGGGCGCAAGATGACCGGCGCGCACTTCATCGGCGCGGACTTTTCCGGCACCGCCCTGGTCGGCTCCGACCTGCGCGACGCCCGGTTCCTGAGGTCGAATTTCACCGGCGCCGACCTCTCCCGCGCCGACCTGACCAATGCCGAGATGCTCGCCGCGACCTTCACCAACGCCAATCTGTCGCACGCGCGCCTGCGGTCCATCGAGGCCAGGGGCGCGGTGTTCGCCGGGACCAATCTGAGCCGGGCCGACCTCAGCGATGCCTCGCTCACTGGAGCCAATTTCAGCGGGGCCATCCTCACCGACGCGGGGTTGCGCTCGGCCGAGATGCAGTCCGCCAACCTCAGCCAGGTCGAAGCCCGCGGCGCCGACTTTCGCGACACCACCCTGAGCGCGGCCGTGTTGACAGGGGGCCGTTTCGACAGGGCCTCGTTCCGTTCGGCGGACCTGACCCTGGCGGTGCTGACCGGCGCAAGCTTCGATGGGGCGGACTTTCGCGACGCCGAACTGGAGCACACGGTGATCGCCGGCGTCGATCTGTCGCGTGCCCGCGGGCTGACCCAGGATCAGGTCGACGAGGCCTGTGGCGACGCCAGAACCCGGCTGCCCCGCGGGCTGACGCCACGCACCTGCGGGATCAGCGTCCGGGCGCGATCTCCAGGCGCCCGGCCCTGAGGCGCGGCGTCAGGTCTTCAGCGGCGCGGCCAGCCGGATGCTGAGCTCTTTCAGCTGTTTGTCGCTGACTTCTGACGGCGCGTTCATCATCAGGTCCTGACCCTGCTGGTTCAGCGGGAAGGCGATGACCTCGCGGATGGCGGACTGGCCGGCCAGCAGCATGACGATGCGGTCGATGCCCGGCGCCAGGCCCCCGTGCGGCGGCGCGCCGTGGCGGAAGGCATTGAGCATGCCGCCGAACTGCTCCTCGACGACGCTAGGCCCATAGCCGGCGATCTCGAAGGCCCTGAGCATGATCTCCGGCAAATGGTTGCGGACCGCGCCGGAGCACAGCTCATAGCCGTTGCAGACGATGTCGTACTGATAGGCCAGGACGTCGAGCGGGTCCTGGCTGTTCAGCGCCTCCAGCTCACCCTGCGGCATCGAGAAGGGATTGTGGCTGAAGTCGACGTGGTTGGTCTCGGCGTTCATCTCGAACATCGGGAAGTCGACGATCCAGACGAATTCGAAGCGGTTCTCGTCCACCAGCTTCAGATCGGTTCCGACCTTGGTGCGCGCGGCGCCCGCGAACTTGGCGAAGGTCTTGGGATCGCCGGCCACGAAAAAGGCCGCGTCGCCCTGCCCCATCCCGAGCTGGCCCATGACGACGGCGGTCTTCTCCTCGCCCAGGTTCTTGGCGATGGGGCCGCCCCAGCCGCCCTGGTCCTCGCTCCAGAAGATGTAGCCCAGGCCGGGCTGACTTTCGCCCTGGGCCCAGCTGTTCATCCGGTCGCAGAAGGCCCTGGACCCGCCCTTCGGCGCCGGGATACCCCACACCGCGTTCTTCCGATCCTCCAGGATGCGCGCGAAGAGGCCGAAGCCGCCACCCCGGAACGGCTCGGAGACGTCCTGCATGATGATCGGGTTGCGCAGGTCCGGCTTGTCGGTGCCGTATTTGGCCATGCACTCCAGATAGGGGATGCGCGGGAACGGGTACGGCGTCACCGGCTTGCCGTCGGCGAACTCCTCGAAGACGCCGTGCATGACCGGCTCGATGGCGGC
>JANXXA010000107.1 GCA_025350885.1 Phenylobacterium sp. | reverse complement strand
ATCTACGTCAGTATCGGGCAGAGTTTTTGAACGCCTCAGGAGACAGTCGCGCGGTCCGACGCCTGGTCCTGATCGAGATCCTGGTGCTCATCGGATTGGCCGTCATGGGAGGCGTTGCCGTGCTGTTGCTCGGCGCGCGCTACGGGGTCCTGCTGCCTCAGGCGCGGGTGCTGATCGAGGCCGGCGCCAACGGATTGAAGGTCGGGCGGCTGGGGCGGCTGCAGATCGAGGGCCTGTCCGGCGACATTTGGCGCGACGTCGGCATCAGGAAGCTCACCATTCGCGACGAGGGGGGCGTCTGGCTGGAAGCCGACAATATCCGAATGCGGTGGCGCTATGTCGAGCTGCTGAGGCGAAATTTCCACGCCGACAGCCTGGAGGTGGAAGCGCTCAAGGTGCTGCGCCGGCCGACTTTGACAGCCAAGGGCAAGGACAGCGGTTTGCCGCTCTCGTTCCACATCGACAGGGCCCACGCCCGCGTCGAACTGCTGCCGGCCTTCAGTTTCGAACGCGGCGTCTATGATCTGACCCTCAACCTTGACGCCGAGCGCGACGGGGACCTGCGTGGCGAGGTGCGGGCCGCCAGTGTGCTGCGAACCGGCGACCACCTCTATCTGGACTATGATGTCGCCGGCGCCCGGCCACTGGCCTTCCTCCTGGATGCCGAGGAGGCGCGGGGCGGGGCGCTCGCCGGCGCGCTGGGTCTGGCCGCCAACCAGGCGTTCACCTTAAAGGTTGTGGCCGGCGGCAAGGTCTCTGATGGCCGGTTCGGAGCTGTCGTCGGGTCGGGGCGCACCGAGCCGCTGCGCGCTGAGGGCGACTGGACCAAAGACGGTGGCGAAACCCACGGACGGCTGTCGCTCACCGGCTCGACCCTCACCGCGCCTTATGCCGGACGGATCGGGCCGGATCTGCGTTTTGTGCTGGCGGGCCGCCGGGCCGGCGCTGATCTCTTTGCGCTGGACGGACGTATCGCGGCGGCAAACCTGACCTTGCGTGCAACCGGCCTGGGCGATGTCGGCCGACGTCGGATCGGCCCCCTCGGGATGGCGATCACCGCCGAAACCGTCGCTCTGTCGCGGATCACCGGTGGGCCGGGGATGGGGTCCGCGCGGATCAACGGGCGGCTGATGCAGGCTGAACCGGGGTGGCGCTTCGCGGGATCGGGAGCTGTCTCCGGGCTCAGTCTCGGCAGCTATGCGCTGGCCCAGGCGGCCGGTCCGATCCAGGCCAGCGTTCGCGCAAGGCAATGGGACATCAAGACGACGCTGACCGGAGCCGGGGGCCGGGGGCCCGGCTATCTGGCGGCGGTGCTTGGCGCAGCTCCCAGCGCGAGCTTTGACGGCGCGCGCCTGGCCGATGGCCGCCTGTTGCTCCGCGACCTGAAGGTGACAGGGACGGGTCTCAGGCTCGCGGCGACAGGCGAGCGCGGCCTGTTGGGCGGTTTGACGTTGAAGGGTAAGGCCGCAGTCTCGAATCTGGCGGCAGCGCACGCTGGCGCGTCGGGCTCGGCCCAGGCCAGTTGGGCCGCAACACAGCGCAGGGCGGGTCAGCCCTGGGCGCTGAACCTGGAGGCTAAGGGCGACCAGTTGGCCTCTGGCTATGCCGAGCTTGATCGCCTGCTGGGCGCCCATCCACAGCTGAAGATCCAGGCCAACCTGCAGCAGCGGCGCCTGGCCGTGGGTGTGGCCAGTCTGGTCGGCGCCGCGCTGCGGGTCTCTACGGCCGGTGTGCTCGCGGCCGATGGCGGACTTGCGTTCAAGCTTGACTGGAACGCCGATGGACCGTTCCGCGCGGGACCGGTCGAGATAACCGGTCGGACCAGCGGCTCGGGGTCCGTCACTGGCTCGCTCAACGCCTCCCACATGGACATCTTGGCGGACTTGGACGCGATCGACCTGCCAGGGCTGCCCCTCAAGGCTGCGCACCTGACCCTCAGCTTTCTGCAAGGAGGCGACGGCTTGGCCGGCATGATCGCGGCAACGGCGACCAGCGCCCACGGCCCGGCGCGAGCGCGCTCGGACTTCCGGTTCCCAGGCGACGGGGTCGATCTGACCGGCCTGTCGGTGGACGCCGGCGGGGTGAAGGCATCAGGCTCCCTCTCGCTGCGCGGCAGGGCCGCGTCCGCCGCGAACCTAGATGTGGCGGTAACGCGTGGCGCCTTCCTCGACGCAGGCCGGGTGACCGGCTCGGTACGGATCGTCGAGTCATCGGGTCAGGCTCGCGCCGCGATCAATCTGGTGGCTGAAAACGCCAGGCTGGCTGGCGCGACCGCGACGATCCAGACGGCGCGCTTCTCCGCAGAGGGGCCCGCGGACCGGTTGCCTTACCTCGTCCAGGCCCAGGGCGTTTCGCAGGCCGGACGATGGAGTCTGGACGGTCGCGGGGCGCTGTCCGACGCCAGACCCGGGGTACTGGCGACCTTCGACGGCGCCGGCCGTCTGGGCGGGCGCGACCTGCGCACCGTTGAGACAGCGCGGCTGGGATTTGGCGGGTCCGAGCGTCAGGCGCGTCTGAGGCTGAGGGCATCGGACGGTGGACGGATCGATCTTGACGCAACGCTGACCGATGCCACGGCCAATGTTCGCGCCGCCGTGAGCGGCCTTGGCCTGGGGATGCTGGACGAGGATCTGGCCGGGAAGACCGACGCGACGCTGACCCTGCAGGGGCGCGCAGGCCGCCTCGACGGGGGGCTTGAAGCAAAGCTGATCGGCGCACGGGGACGCGGCGCGCCGGGCGCGTCAGGCATCGACGGGGTGATCCACGGACGGTTGGCCGACAGCAGTCTGGCCCTCGACCTCAGCGCCACCAACGCGCAGGGCCTGAACGCCAGCGCCACCGTCGTCTTGCCGACAGAGGTCTCCGCAGCGCCTTTCCGGGTGGCGATCGCGCGCCACGAAACGATGCATGGACAGTTCTCGGCGCAGGGCGAGATTCGGCCCCTGTGGGACCTGCTGGTGGGGGGAGAGCGCAGCCTCGCCGGCAAGGTGCGCGCCCAGGGTGCGCTCGGCGGCACGCTGGCCAAGCCCAGCGCCGCCGGTCAGATCGTTGTCGATGGTGGCCGGTTCGACGACGGCGCCACCGGGCTTTCGCTTCGCGATGTGACGCTGGCCGCGGATTTTACCCAGGACGCCGTTACCATCGCCCGGGCGCGTGCGCTCGATGGACACGGCGGAACGCTGGCCGGCATGGGCCGGATCAGCCTGGTGCGCGACGGCGCCTCCAGTCTGAAGCTTGATCTGAAACGGTTCCGGCTGATCGACAATGAGCTGGCCAGCGCCTCGGCAACCGGCCAGGCCAGCATCGACCGTGCCGCCGATGGCAAGGTGCGGCTCAGCGGGGCTCTGGCGATTGACCGCGCCGATGTCGCGGCGCGACTGCCGACGCCTTCTGGCGTCGTAAACATGGCGGTGACCGAGAAGAACCGTCCGCCGGAGCTCGCCGCCGCCCTGCCATCGGTTGTCGCCGGCAAACAGGGCTGGGCGTTGGATGTTACGCTCAAGGCGCTGCGCGGCGTCTTCCTGCGGGGACGCGGCCTTGATGTGGAGCTTTCGCTAGACGCCCACGTCGGCGGAACCACCGCGCATCCGGACCTCGCCGGCCAGGCTCATGTGGCGCGCGGCGACTATGATTTCGCCGGCAAGCGATTCGCATTTGATCCCAGAAGCGTCGTCTATCTTTCGACTCGCGCCGAAGCCGTGCGCCTCGACCTGACGGCGACCCGCGACGACCCTTCGCTGACGGCGGATGTTCGGATTCGTGGAACGGCTGCGCGACCGGAAATCACCTTGACCTCGACGCCCAGTCTGCCGGACGACGAGGTCCTGTCGCAGGTGCTGTTTGGCCGAACCGCCTCGCAGCTGTCACCGCTGGAAGCCGCTCAGCTGGCCTCTGCGCTCGCCGCCCTGGCCGGCGGCGGAGGGCTCGACGTGATCGGCAATCTGCGCACCTTCGCCGGCCTTGACCGGCTGGCGCTGGGCGGCGGGAACGCTTCGGGCGTCACGGTGTCGGGGGGCAAATACCTGACCGACAACGTCTATTTGGAACTGACAGGCGGCGGGCGCGACGGGGGCGCGGCGCAGGTGGAGTGGCGGGTCAGAAAGAACCTGTCGATCGTCTCCCGGCTCGGGGGCCAGGGCGCTGGCCGCCTGGCGATCCGCTGGCGCCGCGACTACTGAACGCCTGAAGCCCTGCCGCGCGCGTGAACCTGCGACCCGAACGCGATGACCCGGTCGGCAGGTTCGACCGCCGCGATGGGAATGTCACCGACGCGCGCCAGACGGTCGTAGATCGGCCCGAAGTCGCGCAGCGTCGCCGCCAGCAGGGCGCCCAGCGACGGCGCGACGAAATAGACCTGCTGAAAGTCGTCGATCCGGTACGGCGTGCGCATGATCCGCTCCAGGTTGAAGCCCAGGCGGTTGGGCGAGGGATCGTCGAGCGCGAAGATCGTCTCGCTGCGGCTGGAGAGGATGCCGGCGCCGTAGATCCGCACGCC
Organism: Phenylobacterium sp.; assembly: GCA_025350885.1. Lineage (GTDB taxonomy): Bacteria > Pseudomonadota > Alphaproteobacteria > Caulobacterales > Caulobacteraceae > Phenylobacterium. The sequence continues at coordinate 3,137 of JANXXA010000107.1, read as the reverse complement.
CGCAGCAGTTTGCAGCAGGCCGAACTCCACGGTGTACCAGTAGAGCCGGGCCAACTGATGCAGCTGGCCGCGTTGCCTGGCCCGAAGTCCGCCGCGTCCGTAGGCGGCCATGTAGTCGGCGAACTCCGGATCGGTGAGCATCGGCACATGGCCGAAGACATCGTGGAAGATGTCGGGCTCTCTCAGGTAGTCGAGCTCATTCGGTGCGCGGATGAACTGCCCGGCCGGGAAGCGACGGTTCGCCAAGTGATCGAAGAACACTTCATCAGGGACCAAGCCGGGAACGGCGACCACGCTCCAGCCGGTGAGTCGGTTGAGCTCGGCGTTGACCCGGGCGAAGTCGGGAATACCGGCCCGGTGCAGGTCCAGCGCCTCCAGGCCCTTCAGGAACGGATCACAAGCCCGGTCGGCCAGCAAAGCCGACTGCCGTTCGTAGAGCGTCATCCAGACCTGATGTTCGGCTGGCGTGTAGCGCGCCCACGCCTGGTCGATGGTCCAGTCCGCCCTGGCGCCGGGTGGCGGTCGCATTGCAAAGCCATCTGCGCTCATGGGCGAAGAATGGCGTATCGTGGTCGGAAGTTCCGTTCTGAGTTGGCGTTGACCGCAGGTCTCAGCGGCAAATGTTTGCGCCTAATGGCTGATCCGGGGCCGCAATGTGTACTGGCCTTCGCGGAACGACTCGAACAGCATCGCCGCCTGAGGGTGGCCCACCGGCTGGCCGGTATCGTCAGGCAACAGGTTCTGCTCGGAGACATAGGCGACGTAGGAGCTTTCGTCGTTCTCGGCCAGCAGGTGATAGAACGGCTGGTTCTTGTGCGGCCGGATGTGTTCCGGGATCGACAGCCAGTATTCCTCGGTGTTGGAGAAGCTGGGATCGACATCGAAGATCACGCCGCGGAAGGCGTAGACCCGGTGACGCACAACCTGGCCGATTGCGAATTTGGCGAGCTGCGTGTCCATGATCCGAATCTAACCGCCTTCTCCTGACCGGGAGGTGAACGTAGCGTTCAATATTCCGGTTACAAGGCTATGCCTTCCGAGAAGCGAGTGAGCTTGCTAAGCTCCACCCCGAAGTGAGGCGGGCCGGTGCGGCCCGGCCTGCGAAGGACGAAAGCGGTCCATGACAGAGGCGCCGAGCGCGCCCGGCGTCCCAACGCCTGGCCGGGAGAGGTCCAACAGCGAGCCGGCCTGCTATGCCGCGCTTGATCTGGGCACCAACAACTGTCGCCTGCTGATCGCCACGCCGCAGGGCACGGGGTTTCGCGTGGTGGAGGCCTATTCACGCATCGTGCGTCTCGGCGAAGGGCTGGGCCTGTCCGGCCGCCTGTCCGAAGCCGCGATGGAGCGCGCAATGGCCGCCCTGAAGATCAGCGCCGAGAAGGTCCGCCGCCGCCGCGTGATCCGCCTGCGCGCCATCGCCACCCAGGCCTGCCGCATGGCGCAGAACGGTCCCGAATTCCTCGAGCGGGTGTTCACCGAAACCGGTTTGCGGCTGCAGATCATCGCGCCCCAGGAAGAGGCCCGCCTTTCCGTCGCGGGCTGCCTGAATCTCATTGATCGCAGCGCCGACGCGGCCCTGGTGCTGGATGTGGGTGGCGGCTCGACGGAGTTGTCCTGGGTGGAACTGCGCGGCGCTCCGCCGTTCGGCATGCCGCCGTTGAAGGCCTGGCTTTCCATCCCCATCGGCGTCGTATCACTGGCTGAGCGGTTTCCGGAGGGCCAGACCTCTACGCAGGTCTGGTTCCGCGCCATGGTCGATACCGTGAAGGCCGAGATCGGGGCCTTCCGCCGGGCGGACGATCTGCGGCCGGTGTTCGACGCCGACCGCGCCCACCTGATCGGCACGTCGGGTGCGATCACCAGTCTCGCTGGCCTGCACCTGAACCTGCCACGCTATGACCGCGCCCAGGTGGACGGACTTTGGATGACTCGCGACGAGTGCGACGCTGCGGCCGGCCGACTGCTGGGTCTCAGCGCCCGCGAGCGCGCCAATCAGCCCTGCATCGGGCCCGACCGCGCTGACCTCGTGCTGGCCGGCGCGGCGATCCTGCAGGCCGTGCAGGACCTCTGGCCCTGTTCCCGCGTCCGCGTCGCCGACCGCGGCCTTCGCGAAGGCATATTGCTGTCGCTCATGTCCGAGCGCAGCGGCCGAAAACGCCGCCGCCGTCGCGGCGCCCGGCCCGCGGTCGCGCCCATGGCCGCCCAATGACCGAGCCACCCCGCAAGCGCATGGTCCGCCCGCCGACCGGCGGCACAGAGTCCGGCCGCACCGTGCCTGAGCGGCTGAAGACCGCCTGGAAACGCACGCCCTCGCAGCAGGCCTGGCTTTCGCGCCAGATCAACGACCCCTTCGCCGCCAAGGCTCGGGCCCATGGCTATCGCAGTCGCGCGGCCTACAAGCTGATCGAGTTGGACGACAAATTCCGCGTGCTCAAGCGGGGCGCCCGCATTGTCGACCTGGGGCTGGCGCCCGGCGGCTGGACCCAGGTGGCGATCGAGCGCGGCGTGACCAGTATCGTCGGCGTCGACCTGCTGGCCGTCGATCCGCTGCCGCCGGCGCACATCCTGCAGATGGACTTCACCGAGCCGGCCTGCGGACCGGAACTGATCCGCCTGTTGGGGGGTGCGCCCGATGTTGTGCTCTCTGACATGGCCCCCAACACCGTCGGCCACCGCCAGACCGACCACCTGCGAATCGTCGGCCTGATCGAGGCCGGCGCCGATTTCGCCGTCGAGGTGCTGAAGCCCGGCGGCGTGTTCATCGCCAAGGCCTTCCAGGGCGGGGAGACCGCCGAGGTGATCGCCAAGCTCAAGCAGCATTTCACCAGCGTAAAGACCGTCAAGCCCAAGGCCAGCCGCTCGGACTCGTCAGAACTCTATCTCGTGGCGACGGGGTTCAAGGGGCGCTGAGCCGATCTGTCGATCTTGCTGCAAGTATGACAAAGTCATATACCGGATTGATCACGGAGTTCCGCCATGGCGAGATCCAGCCCAGCCTTGACCGTCACGCTCGGCGCTCTGAAGGACGCCGTTGACCAACGCGTCCGCACAGGCCGCTACGCCTCGGCGAGCGAGGTGGTGCGCGCGGGTCTCCGGGCGCTGGAGCGCGAGGAGGACGCGCTCGACGACCTGATGCG
>JANXXA010000075.1 GCA_025350885.1 Phenylobacterium sp. | reverse complement strand
AGGTCATGGCACTGCAGGATGCGGGCGTTGAGGTAGTCGAGCGGCGGCGCCAGCTTGTGCAGACCCAGCGCCTCGCGGTCGAGCACCTCCAGGTCAAAGCCGTTGTCGACGATCAGCGCATGGAACGTACCGCCCAGCGAGCCCGCCGGGCATTTGGCCAGGGCCTTCAGGGTGAACTTCTTCGGATAGCCCCGGGCGACCGCGGCCGGGACGCCGGGATAGGCCAGCGCCGCCCTGCCGATCCGCCCGCTCATCCCGGGGGAGACCAGCCCGGCCAGGGCCGCGGTGCGGACGGTGACGCCCGTGGCGCCCAGGCCGGCGCCTGGCTCGTCGAGCAGGCTCCACAGGGCGGGCCAGAAGGCCGGCGGGATCGGTTCTGGCGCGGCGGCCGCTTCAGTGGCGACAGGCTTGGCGACGACGGGCTCGCCCAGCCAGCCCCAGGCGGTGGCGTCATAGAGGCCAGGGATGCGTTCCGGCGCGGCTGTCGCGGCGTGCAACCACAGCGCCGCCAGGGCCTTCAGGTCGGAGCCCTGCGGGTCGGCCTTGAGCCGCTGGGCGAGCGCACGGGCCGCGTTGTCCTCGGCGCCGGCGCCGGTCAGCGCCTCGAACCCGGCCCGGTCGTGATGTTCGCTCATGACGACGGGCACTCACTTCAGGGTTGTTCGCACAACCGGGTGTAGCGCCGCGACTATTGCGATTTTATGTCTGGTGAAGCTCCCGTGTCGGACCCGGCGCGATGATCGCGGCCGAAATTCGGTTCGGCGCTTTCCTGGCCGACGGCACGGCCGCGGCGGCCGGTTTGCGATCCCCAACCCTTCCCGCTAGTGAGCGCGCATGAAGAGCTTGAGCATCGTCGGTTTTGGGCAGTTCGGCCGGCTCGCGGCGCGGACCCTGAGCGCGCACTTCGATGTGCTGGTCACCGACACGGCGCCGGGCGCGGAGACGATCGCCCACGACCTGGGCGTGGCGTTCGGGTCCCTGCGGGACGCGGCGTCCCGCGACATCGTGGTGGTGGCCGTGCCAGTGGCGGCGATGCGCGAGGTGTTCGCGGCCCTGGCGCCCGACTTAAGGCCCGGCGCGCTGCTGATCGACGTGGGCTCGGTGAAGATGCTGCCGGTCCAATGGATGACCGAGGTGCTGCCCGCCCACGTCGACATCGTGGCGACCCACCCGCTGTTCGGCCCGCAGAGCGCCAGGGACAGCCTCGAGGGGCTGCGCTTCGTCGTCTGTCCGGTGCGCGGCGCGCGGCACGAAGGGGTGGCCGCGTACGGCCGTTCGCTGGGCTTGACGGTCACGATCACCACGCCGGAGGAACACGACCGCGAGATGGCCTATGTCCAGGCGCTGACCCACCTGATCGGCCGTAGCCTGGTCAATCTGGGCATTCCCGACGAGCAGCTGAAAACGCCGTCCTATCAGCACCTGCTGGAGCTGTGCGCGCTGATCGGGGCCGACACCTTCGAGCTGTTCACCGCGATCCAGACGCAGAACCCCTTCGCCGCCGACGTGGCGCGGGCCTTTGTCGGCGAAGCCCGCGGCCTGCTGGACCAGGTTTCGGCCAGCCCGTCGGGGTCTAGCCGCCCATGAAGCCGGCCAGCGCCTCGACCAGGGCGCGGTTGTGCGCTTCCAGCCCGATGGTGATCCGCAGGTGGTCGGGCAGGCCATAGAGGCCGACCCCGCGCACGATCAGACCCTGGGCGGCCAGGAACGCCTCCGCCTCGGCCGCCGTCCGGCCTGGGGTCGTCGGGAACTGCACCAGCACGAAGTTGGCGGCCGACGGGGTCACCGGCAGCCCGATCCCGCCCAGCTGCTGGGTGAGCCAGGGCCGCCAGCGTTCCACGTGGGCGAGCGACGTGGCCTGGAAGTCCTCGTCGGCCAGCGCCGCCACGGCCGCGCTCAGCGCCGGGATCGAGACATTGAAAGGCGGCCGGATGCGGTCGATGGCGTCGGCCAGGGCTGCGGGGGCGTAGGCCCAGCCGACGCGCAGGGCGGCCAGGCCGTGCAGCTTGGAAAAGGTGTGGGTGACGATGACGTTCTCGGCGGTCCGCGCCAGCTCCAGGCCGTCGGTGAAGGTCGGGTCGGTGCAGAATTCGGAATAGGCGGCGTCCACCACCAGCACCACGCTGGGCGGCAGGGCCGCGTGCAGGCGCGTCAGCTCGGCCTCAGTGGTGAAGGTGCCGGTGGGGTTGGCCGGATTGGTGATGAACACCAGCCGCGTGCGGTCGTCCACCTGCTCCAGCAACAGGTCCACGTCGATACGGTGGTGGGGTTCGCAGGCGCTGCGGACCTGCGCCTGGCAGGCGCGGGCGCCGATGCCGTAGGCGCCGAAGGCGTACTGGCCCTGGACGATGTTGTCGCCGGGTTCGAGGAAGGTCTGGTTGATCAGGTGCAGGATCTCATCGGTGCCGCAGCCCAGCACCAGGCGCTCCGGCTCGAGATCGTAGCGCCGGGCGATCGCGTCGCGCAGCACGCCGCCGCGCCCATCCGGATAGAGGTTCAGCTGGCTGGCGGCCTCGAGATAGGCGTCGCGCGCCCGGGGACTGGCGCCGAGGATGTTTTCGTTGCCCGACAGCTTGACGGGGTCGGCGATGCCCTCGGCCGTGGACTTTCCCGGCCGATAGGGGGTGATGTCCAGGATGCCCGGCTTGGGCGAGGGACGCGCGGCGCCAGAGCGATCAAGGGGGGAGCGGTCGAGGGGGGCAGCTTCGTCGGACATGGGAAACGCTGGAAGAGATAAGCCCGTGGGGCGGGGTCCGCCTCTTACACGTCCCTCGTCTGGACGTCCAAGGGCGGCGTCAGCGGCCAGGGACTGGCGGCGTCGCGGTAAGCCGGCGTTGCGACCTCAAGCGCAGATCTGCCTTATCGCCGCGTCTGACTTCCAGGCGACGTTTCCGCGCTCTTCATCGCGCGTTCCAGTCCCGTGTCAGCCCTGCAGGAAGCCGCCCGGGCTGGGCTCGACATCGAACACGAGCAGCGTTGATGTCGCCGTCGCGCACAACCGCCCATCGCCGTCGTGGAGCGTCGCTTCCGCGAACGCCACGCGTCGACCGGCCGAGACGACACGGCCCGTCGCGCTGACCGGCCCGCTCCGCTCGCTCACCAGACCTCCGCATAGGGCCGAATTTCCGACCGGAACGACCACGCCGAGTTGGCTTGGTGCGCCAGGTGCCAGACCTCGTCGGCGATATCGACGGGATGGCAGAAGTAGTCGTCCGGCTTGTCGGGGTTGTTCTTGCGCTGCCATTCCAGGTCGATGGCGGCGTCGATCACCAGATAGGCGACGTGGACGCCGCGTGGGCCCATCGTGCGGGCCATCGACTCGGCGAGGATCCGCTGCGCGGCCTTGGTCGGCGCGAACCCCGCGAAGTTCGCGCGGCCGCGCTCCGCCGAGGTGTTGCCGGTGACGATCAGGGCGCCGCCGCCACCTTTCTCCATACGCGGCGCCGCCCATCGGCCAAGGTGCATCAGCGCCATGACATTGACCTGAAAGTTGCGCTCCAGGACCGCGGGATCGACGTTCAGGAAATTGGCGAACGCGCCGCCGACGGCGTTGTGGACCGCGACTTTTGGCGCGCCAGCGCGGGCCTCGGCCTCCTCCAACGCCGCATGCAGGGCCAGGGGATCGGAGACGTCGCAGGGCAGGGCGAAGGCGTCCGGGAGCTCGCTCGCGAGCGCATTCAGCCGGTCAGCGCTTCGGGCCAGCATCGCCACTTGATAGCCGCCGTCGTGGAAGCGCCGGACGACGGCGGCGCCGGTTCCCGGCCCCACACCCGTAACGATCGCGAGGGGCTTCATGCGGCGGCGCCCAGGCTGGCGCGGACGAAGTCGAACCGGTCGTTGCCGAAAAACATCTCGTCGCCGACGTACATGGTCGGCGCACCAAACACCCCGCGGGCCGCCGCCTCGTCCGTGGCCGCGTCGAGCGCCGAGTCGAGCGCGGGATCGTCGATCCGCGCCGCGAGGCTGGGCCCGCCCACCCCTGCGCTGTTCAGAACCGCGACGACATCTTCGACCGTCGCGAGCGGCGCGCCCGATCCCCAGAATGCGCCGAAGATCGCGGCAACCGCCGCATCCGCCTGGCCGATCTCCGCCGCCGCCAAGGTCGCGCGCAGGAGCCGTCGGGCGTCGATGGCGCCACTCTGCGGATGGCGCTGGAACGGGACCTTGTATTTGCCGACCCAGCGCATCAGATCGGCGCCCAGGTACTTGCCCTTTGGCTTGCAGGTGATGCTGGTTGGCACATTGCCGACCTTGTCCATCAGCTGCAGAATCTCGAACGGTCGCCAGGCGATATCGACGCCCAGCATTCGCACCTGGGTCTGGGCCAGATAGGCGTAGGGGCTGCGGTAGTCGAAATAGAAGTCGAGTTTGGCCATGGTCCGGCTCCTTCTTTTCTGAGACGGCCTATCGGCCCTGAAAAACTGCGACGCGGCGCTCGACGAAGGAGCGGATGCCCTCGGCGGCGTCCTTTGTGCCCATGACGCGCTGACGGATAGTCGGGACGATATCGATGGCCGCGCGCTCGCC
>JANXXA010000035.1 GCA_025350885.1 Phenylobacterium sp. | reverse complement strand
TCGCCAAACTTCCGCCCCTGGACCCCGGGGCGCGGCAGATCGACGAGGCGTTCAATTTCTATGAGAAAGAGGTGGGGTTCTATCAGCTGATCGCGCCTACTACGCCGATGCGCGCGCCGCACGCCCACTTCGCCGCCTTCGACCCCAAGAGTCGGGATTTCGTCCTGCTGCTTGAGGACCTGGCGCCCTCGAACATCGGCGATCAGGTCGTCGGCCTCACCTTTGACGAGGCGGCCATGGCGGTGGACGCCCTGGCGCGGCTGCACGCGCGCTGGTGGGGCGATCCGCTGCTCGACAAGCTCGACTGGCTGCTGGCGATCAACTCGCCGGAGTTCAAGCGGCTGGCCGACATCTATCCGCAGTGCTGGCCAGCGGTCCTGGCGTTCGTCGGCGACGCCATGCCCGCGCAGGTGCGGGTCGCCGGCGAGCGGCTGGCCACCCAGATGTCGCGCATGCTCGACCAGGCCTTCGAGCGGCCCCGCACGATGGCGCACGGCGACTATCGCGCCGACAACATGTTCTTTCGCCCGGGCGATGCCGTCATGCCCTTCGCCGTCGCCGACTGGCAGATCATCTTCAAGGGCAACGCCGTCTTCGACCTGGCCTACCTGCTGACCGGCAGCCTGGACATCGAGCTCCGTCGGCGGCGTGAGCGCGACCTGCTGGCCATCTACCACGACCGGCTCGTGGCGGAGGGGGTGACGGGGTACAGCCTGGACGCCTGCCTCGACGATTATCGCTTCTGGGTGATGCTGGGGCTGGCCTGGCCGGTGGTGGCCATCGGCACGCTGGACACGGCCAATGAGCGGGGCGTGGCGCTGTTCCGGGCGTGGATCTCGCGCGCCATGGCGGCGATTGTCGACTGGAACGCCGGCGAGATGCTGCCCGAGCCCTGACCGCCGGGCTCAGGCGTGCGGATGGGCCTTGGAATAGGCGCTTAGCAGGGCCGCGGCATCGACCTGGGTATAGCGCTGGGTGGTCGACAGCGAGGCGTGGCCCAAGAGTTCCTGGATCGAGCGCAGATCGGCGCCGGCGCCCAGCAGGTGGGTGGCGAAGGAATGCCGCAGCGCGTGCGGCGTGGCGCTGGCCGGCAGGCCCAGCCGGCCGCGAAGGTTCTGCACGGTGGCCTGGACGTGGCGGGGGCTGAGGGGGCCGCCGCGCTTGGCGCGGAACAGCGGCCCGCCCGGCGCCAGCGCGAAGGGCGCCTCGGCGAGATAGGCGTCCACGGCTTCGCGAACGGCGGGAAGCACCGGCACGATGCGGGTTTTCGACCCCTTGCCGGTGATCCGCAGGGCGGCGGGGAGCGGCGCATCACTGCGTTTCAGCGACAGCGCCTCGGAGATCCGCAGGCCGCAGCCGTAGAGCAGGGTCAGCACGGCCTCGTCGCGGGCGGCCTCCCAGTCCTCGCGGTCGGGGTCCAGAGCGGGTTCGGCGATCATCCCGCGCGCCTGGTCTTCGCTGACCGGCCGGGGCGCGCCGGGCCGGACCTTGGGGCCGCGGACCAGGGCGACGGCGGGATTGGGGGCGTTGAGGCGTCGGTCGAGAAAGCCGTGGAAGCTGCGGATCGCCGACAGCGCCTGGCTGAGCGAGCGCGGCGACAGCGGCCGGTCCCCCTGGCGCAGGTGTGCGAGCCAGGCGCGGATCTCGCCGGCGGAAACCTCGGCCAGGGTCGAGAGCGCGATCACTTCGCCCCGGTGCTGTTCAAGAAAGCCCAGATAGCGGCGCGCGGCAAAACTGTAGGCCTCCAGCGTCCGGGGCGAGGACCGGCGCTCATGGGCCAGGTGTTCGAGCCAGAGCGCCAGGGCCTCGTTCGCGGTCATCGGGAGGCGGTCATCGCGGGGACGTCTTCGGGGGCGGTCAAAGGATCGGCCAGCGCTCGGCGGTGCGCTCGACGACGCGGGCGAGGAAGGCCACCAGCTCTGCGCCCATGTCCTGCGTGAACCCCGCCTCGTCGGCCGAGCCGAACGCCAGCAGCCCCTGGCGCGAGGGTTCCCACATGGCCAGCCGGACCATGGCCACGGATCGGACGGTCTCGGCGCGTTCGCCGAACAGGCCCAGCGCCGTGGGGGCGACCCCCATCCGCGCCAGCCGCTGCGGCCCGCCCAGGATCATGTCCACCTGGCCCTCGACCAGCCTCTTCCAGCCGGCCGGGGGATGGGCCTCGGCCTCCAGCGCGATCACCCCGGCGGCCAGGCCGAACCGCTGCTGCGCCAGCAGGTCCACACGCCGGGCAAGATCGGAGGGGTTGCGGGCTTCCAACAGATCGACCACCGCGCCGTGGGTCTGGGCCTGGGCGGAGAAGTTGGCGCGCGCGGTCGCCTCGACCTCGCGGCGCTGTGTCGCCTCGCGCTGATGGGCGGCGTGAACCCGGGCCATCACCGCCGGGCCGAAGTCCACCACATTGCCGGCCGCGACCCGCAGGCCAAGCTCACCCAGCAGGCCGTCGTCGCTGGTGAGGAATTCCGGGTTGTCCGACAGGAAGCGCCGAACGGACGCGGGCTCGAGCCGGGCCTCTTCAATGCCAGCCTGAGAACCGTCCATGTCATACCCCTAGCTCTACAGGATCGACTGGCCCGTCCTGGCCCAGTCACTCATGAACTGATCAAGACCTCGTTCGGTTAACGGGTGCTTGAAGAGGGCGTTGAAGACGTCCGGCGGAATGGTCGCGCAGTCGGCGCCGGCCAGGGCCGCGGCGGTCACATGGTTCGGTCCGCGGATCGAGGCGGCGAGGATCTCGGTGTCGAAATCGTAAGTGTCGTAGATCGCCCGGATCTCGACGATCAGGTCCATGCCGTCCGCGCCATGGTCGTCCAGCCGGCCGATGAACGGGCTGACATAGGTTGCGCCGGCCTTGGCGGCGAGCAGGGCCTGGGCGGCGGAGAAGCACAGGGTGACGTTGGTGGCGATGCCCTCGTGGGCAAATTCCCGAGTGGCGATCAGGCCGTCGCGGGTGAGCGGCACCTTGACCACCACGTTGGGGGCGATGGAGGCCAGCTTGCGGCCTTCGTCCAGCATGCCGGCGGTGTCCATGGCGGCGACTTCGGCGCTCACCGGCCCCTCGACCGCGGCGCAAATCTCGGCGATGACCTGCAGCATGGGGCGGCCGGACTTGGCGATCAGGGTGGGGTTGGTGGTGACGCCGTCCACCAGGCCGGTGATCGCCAGGTCCCTGAGGATGGCCACGTCGGTGGTGTCGAGGAAGAGCAGCATCGCAAAGACCCTGTTTCTGTATGCGCCGCTTGTAGCGGCCGAGGCGCAAAGCGCAAAAGGCTCGGTGAGCCCCGCATGAGCCGCATCGCCTCCGTCCTGCTGCCGATGCCCCTGCCCGAGGCGTTCGACTATGCCGAGCCGGACGGCATGGGCCTGGAGGTCGGCGACCAGGTGAGCGTGCCGCTGGGTCCGCGCCGGCTGCGCGGCGTGGTGACAGCCTTGCGCGAGGCGCTCGGCGGCAACCGGCCGCTGAAGCCGGTGGCGGAACGGCTGGAGGACCCGCGCCTGCCGCCGGGGACGCTGGAATTCATCCAGTGGGCGGCGCGTTACGCCGTCGATGAACCGGGCCAGCCCCTGGCCATCGCGCTGCGCGGCGCGCGCGCGCCCAAGGCCAGACCGGTGCGGGTGGTTGAGCTGTCGGGAATTGCACCCGCGCGGGCCACGCCGACGCGATCACGGGTGCTGGAGGCCGCCATCGGTGCGCCGCTGAGCCCCGCCGACCTGGCGCGCGCGGCCGGCGTTTCCTCCGGCGTGATCAAGGCGCTGATCGATGAGGGGGCGCTGACGGTGCGGCTGATGGAGGCCGAGGCGCGCTTCGACGATCCCGACCCGTCGTGCCCGGGCGCGGCGCTGAACCCCAGCCAGGCCGCCGCGGCCGCCGCGCTCAAGGCCATGCTGGCCGAGGGCGGGTTCAACGTCGCCCTGCTGGACGGCGTCACCGGCTCGGGCAAGACCGAGGTCTATCTGGAGGCCGCCGCCGCCGTCCTGGCCGCTGACGCGACCGCCCAGGTGCTGATTCTGCTGCCCGAGATCGCGCTGACCCAGGCGGTGATCGCCCGGGTCGCCACGCGCTTTGGAGCCGCGCCCGCCGAGTGGCACTCCGACGTCGCCCCCCCGGCGCGCCGCCGGGTCTGGGAGGCGGTCGCCACCGGCCGCTGCCGGATCGTCGTCGGCGCGCGCTCGGCGCTGTTTCTGCCGTTCACCAACCTGGCGCTGATCGTCGTCGACGAGGAGCACGACGCCTCGTTCAAGCAGGAGGAAGGCTTCATCTATCACGCCCGCGACCTGGCCGTGGCGCGCGGCAAGATCGAGGACGCCGCGGTGGTCCTGGCCTCGGCCACGCCGTCGCTGGAGAGCTTCCGCAATGCCGAGACCGGCCGCTACCGATGGCTGCGGCTGACCACCCGGCACGGTGCGGCCACCCTGCCGGACATCACCCTGATCGACCTGCGCGAGACCCCGCCCGACGCCGGGCGATGGCTCTCGCCGCCCCTCGTCAAAGCCATGGGCGAGACCTTCGCGCGGGGCGAACAGACGCTGCTTTTCCTCAACCGCCGGGGCTATGCGCCGCTGGTGCTGTGCAAGGCCTGCGGCGAGCGGCTGTGCGCGCCCGACACCGACTCTGGGCTGGTCGAGCACCGCTATTCCGGCCGCCTGGTCTGCCACCTGACCGGCTTTTCCATGCCCAAGCCCAAGGCCTGCCCGCACTGTGGCGCGCACGACAGCCTGGTCTCCATCGGGCCGGGCGTCGAGCGGGTGGAGGAGGAGGCCAGGAGCCTGTTCCCGCAGGCCCGGGTGGCGGTGTTCTCGTCCGACACCGTCTATGATGCGCGCGAGGCGCGCAGGCTGATCGAGGCCATGGCCGACGGCCAGATCGACATCCTGGTCGCCACCCAGGCCGCCGCCAAGGGTCACAATTTCCCGAGCCTCACCCTGGCGGGCGTGGTCGACGCCGACCTGGGCTTGAGGGGTGGTGACCTGCGCGCCGCCGAGCGCACCTATCAGTTGCTGGCCCAGGCCACGGGCCGGGCCGGGCGCAAGGACCGGCCGGGCCGCGCGCTCTTGCAGACCTGGGCGCCGGAGCACGCGGTGATGCAGGCCTTGGCCGCCCAGGACCGCGACGCCTTCGTGGCCGCCGAAATGGCGGAACGCGAGCTCGCCGGAATGCCGCCGTTCGGACGGCTGGCCGCGGTGATCGTCTCGGGGCTCGATCCGGTGCAGCTGGAGAGTTTCGTTCAGGGCATGGCCCAGGCCGCGCCCAACACCCCTGGCGTAGCGGTCTATGGCCCAGCCGACGCGCCGCTGGGCCTGATTCGCGGCCGCCGGCGCAAGCGGTTCCTGGTCCGCGCCGATCGCACCGTGGACCTGTCGGCCTACATGGCCGCCTGGCGCGCGCGAGTGAAACCCCCGGCCGCGATCCGCGTCGCCATCGACATCGACCCCTACAGCTTTCTGTAGAGCGTTCGGCTCAACTGGGTGGCGGGCCTCGCGCGCGGCGGCGCCGGGGAGGGTCGCCGACATCCGGCGGCCCGGGCGGTGACCGCTTCCGACCAGTCGGGGACCTTCGCCCAGTGCGAACAAGATCGCCGTTGGGACTTCCGCTATCGCCTGCAGCGCCGAATATCATTGTTACTCGCATAACGTTGTGAGAGAGTTCCTCTCAGAGGTGTTGGTCCGTCCGCTTGCCGGTGTCGAAAATCGCCAACGGCTATAGTTGACACGACGGCGCGCGCGAATTCGGCGCACCCCAGACTAGGGAGCGAGACGTATGAAAATCTCTCGACTAGCGGTCGCAGGCGCAAGCGCGATAGCCGTGATGGCGGCGTCATCTGCGTCAGCCGCGACCTACGCGAAGACCCTCTCCGGAGTGGACCCGGCGTCGCTTACCTGCACGCGCTCGGGCAACATAGTGAATTGCGCTAGGGTTACCATATTCGCAAGCAGCGACTTCATATTTCTGAACTCCGGAGATCAATACACTCTGGAAGTAGACTATTCGCACGCCTTAATCGTGCCTGGGTCCGCGACAAGAGACATAGCTCTCGCAGGTTTATTCGACTACAATGTGGTCCGGGGTGGTCGGGTGCCTCTCTTTGAGGCTGACGTCTCCACGACTCTACTCGGATATGTCGGACCCCTGCCAATTGGCTATTCAAGCTATCATTCCATCAGTTACCTCGGTACGGCTGGATTTGGTTTTGGCAGCCTCGGGCTTCCCAACGCTGGATTCTCGCTGACCGGCATCAAAACCGTCATGTCCATCACTCAGAGCGACCCAAACATCATCCTCGGGGCCGTTTACGGCTACAATTACGCGGTCCCCGAGCCGTCGGCCTGGATGCTCATGATCATGGGCTTTGGGGCGGTCGGTGGTGTTCTGCGGTTGGGCCGGCGCAAGCCGGACCTTGCTGGCGTCTGACAGCTTACCCAGATCGCCGACCACTGACCTTCTCGATGGACACGATTTAGACCGCAACGGGTCGAAGGCGATCATTGCCTTGCGGCCCAGGGGGTCGGAGCCCACGCCGCGAGCCTGCGGACCGCCCCCGCTCAGTCTCCGTGTTGCTGTTAGCCCATATCGTGCGCACCGCGCGTCATCGACGTCGCGCAGGATCAGCGAGGCAGTAAATCGCAAGGTGGCGATCCCATGCACTGTGAACCACGCATCGCGCCGCGCGTCACGGTCAGGCCGGTCGCCCGCAGAGACGATGGTGGGCTACAACCCCCTCCGTCGCCTCGCTGCGCTCTGCGACACCTCCCCCTCAATCGGGCTTCGCCCTGGGGGAGGAATTTAGGCAGCGTCTAGCCGGGCGGCGGGCCTCTCGCGCGGCGGCGCCGGGGACGGTCGCCGACATCCGGCGGCCGGGGCGGTGAGAGCGTCAGGACCTCGCCGACAGGCGGCCTGGCAGTGAAGGCCGAGGCGGACCCGGTGAGGCGGGTGCGCAG
>JANXXA010000032.1 GCA_025350885.1 Phenylobacterium sp. | reverse complement strand
CAGCCTGGCTGTGATCCGCGCGCGCGGCTTCACCACGCTGTGGCCCACCCACGGCCCGCCGATCCGCGACGTCACGCCGTTCATCGACGCCTATGCCGAACACCGCCAACAGCGCATCGACCAGATCCTGGCCGCACTCGCCGCCGGCCCGGCTCGCGTCAAGGACCTGGTTCCCAGGCTCTATGCGGATGTCGATGCGCGCCTCTGGCCGGCGGCGGCGCGCTCCATGCAGGCGGCGATGATCTACCTGGAGAGGCAGGGCCGGATTGCGACGGAGGGGACCGACGCGACCTATCGGTTGGTCTAGACGCCGGACCCTGCTATATCTGACTAGCTAGTCAGGAGACGGCGATGTCGACCACTGGAACGCGCAACCGGGCCACCCCGACCGCCAGCTGGAAGCTGGAAGACGCCAAGGCGCGGTTCAGTGAGGTCGTGCGCCGCGCTCATGATGAGGGTCCACAGGCGGTGACTGTGCGGGGTCGCCACGCCGTGGTCATCCTTGACGCCGATGACTATGAGCGGCTTTCCGCCGCTGAGCCTGCCGAAACCCTGGTTCAATTCCTGGAGCGCATCCATGTCGCGGGTCTTGATCTGACGCGCGAGCCTGACACCGGACGCGAGACCGAGCTTTGATCGGCTGGCTGCTGGACACCAATGTGGTCGCCGCTCTGTCGGCGCCAGGCGGCGCGCCAAGCGTCAAGGCCTGGGCGGCGACACAAGCCGAGCGCCGCTTCTTCATCAGCGTCCTGACCCTGGCCGAGTATGACAAGGGGATCCATCAACTGGCGGAGGCCGATCCCATGCGCGCACGCCATGCCGCCGTCCGCGACGCCATCGCGGCGCGCTTTGCCGCTCGCATTCTGCCGGCCAGCGACGCCGTCGTGCGCCGCTGGGGGGCTCTGGCCGGCCGGATCAAGCGCGATACCGGTCACCCGCCCCCGGTGATCGACACACTGCTGGCCGCAACGGCGCTGGAGGCGGGCCTCTATCTGGCAACCCGAAACACCCGCGACGTCCGCCACACCGGCGCGGCCATCTTCAATCCCTGGGAGGACGACCCAGCCGATTTCCCGCTGACGTCGCCGTGAAGGATCGGTCGGTCAGAGACTACACTGTCGCCTTGGCCTGGGCGCCGGGCAGGACGTAGCCCTTCATCCGTTCGCGGATCAGCTTCTTGTCGATCTTGCCGGTGGCGCCCAGCGGGATGTCATCGACGAAGACCACGTCGTCCGGCGTCCACCACTTGGCGATCTTGCCTTCGAGGAACCCCAGGAACTCGTCCTTCGAAGCGGTTTCGCCGGGCATCAGCTTGACCAGCAGCACCGGCCGCTCGTCCCACTTGGGATGCGACGCGCCGATCACCGCGGCCAGTTCCGCCTTGGGGTGACCCACGGCGATGTTCTCGATCTCGATGGTCGAGATCCACTCGCCGCCGGACTTGATCACGTCCTTGGCGCGGTCGGTGATCTGCATGAAGCCGTGGTCGTCGATGGTCGCCACGTCGCCGGTGTCGAAGAAGCCCTCGGGGTCGAGGATCGCGCCGCCGTCGCCCTTGAAATACTCGCCGACCACGAACGGGCCCTTGACCATCAGCCGGCCGAAGGTCGTCCCGTCGTGCGGCAGCCGGGCGCCCTTGTCGTCCTCCAGCTTCAGCTCGATACCCACCGGCGGCCGGCCCTGCTTCAGCGTGAAACGCAGCTGGGACTCGGCGTCCATCTTGGCGATCCGCGCGGTCGGGGTGGCCAGCGTGCCGAGCGGCGAGGTCTCGGTCATGCCCCAGGCGTGGGTCACCGACACGCCATAGTCGTCGCGGAAGGCGCGGACCAGGGCCTCGGGCACCGCCGAGCCGCCGATCACCACCCGCTTCAGCGTCGTGGGCTTCGACTTGGTCTCGCGCATGTGGGTCAGCAGCATCTGCCAGACCGTCGGCACCGCGGCCGAGAAGGTGACCTCTTCGCTCTCCAGCAGCTCATAGACCGAGGCCCCGTCGAGCTTGGCGCCCGGCATCACCAGCTTGGCGCCCACCGCCGAACAGGAGAACGCCAGCCCCCAGGCGTTGGCGTGGAACATCGGCACCACTGGCAGCACGGTGTCGGCTGCCCCGATCCCCATCACGTCTCGACCCAGGGTCACCAGGGTGTGGATGAAGTTCGAGCGGTGCGAATAGAGCACCCCCTTGGGATTGCCCGTCGTGCCCGAGGTGTAGCAGAGCGCAGCGGCGGTATTTTCGTCGAAGTCACCCCAGACACAGTCGGGCGAGCTCTGCGCCAGCAGGGTCTCGAAGCACAGCGCGCCCGGGAGGGTGACGTCCTTCATATGCGCTTCGTCGGTCATCACCACGATGTGCTGGACGCTGGGCATCTTGTCGCGGTGTTCAGCCAGGATCGGCAGGAAGGTCAGGTCGGTGAAAATGATCCGGTCTTCGGCGTGGCCGATGATGTAGCAGAGCTGTTCGGCGAACAGCCGGGGGTTCAAGGTGTGGCAGACCGCACCGATCCCCATGATGGCGTACCACGCCTCGATATGCCTCGCGGTGTTCCAGGCCAGCGTCGCCACCCGGTCGCCGGGCTGCACGCCCAGGCCCTTCAGCGCATTGGACAGCCGCCTGGCGCGCTCGTGCACCTGGCCATAGGTGGTGCGCACGATGGGGCCTTCGACCGAGCGGCTGACGATCTCGCGGTCGCCGTGCCAGTTCGCGGCATGGTCGAGGATCTTGTCGACCGTCAGCGGCCAGTCCTGCATCAGCCCAAGCATGGGGCGTTCTCCCTGGATTTTGTGACGGCGACCATGGCGTCGCCCCGCGCGCGCCGTCAATCGCCCCCCGCGCCGATACGGCGGGCTTCCCCAGGCAGATCAGCGGCGTCGATGGTTTCC
>JANXXA010000584.1 GCA_025350885.1 Phenylobacterium sp. | reverse complement strand
TGGCCTTCGAGGCTCCAGGTGAAGCCGTGGAACGGGCAGCGGAACTGCTTCACGCAGCCGCCCTCGGCGCGCAGCTGGGTGCCGCGGTGCAGACAGGAATTCACATAGGCGCGGATGTCGCCCGGACCGACGCGCACGACGATCAGCGAATCGTGGACGATCTCATAGACCACGTGGTCGCCGACATTGGGGATCTCCTCCAGACGGCAGGCCAGCTGCCAGGTCTTGCGCCAGACCTTCTCGACCTCGCGGTCGTGCCAGGCTTTGGAGAAATAGCGGTCGATCGGCACGTCGGCGGCGCCGAGGCCCTGCGCCGGCGACTCCGCCAGCATCACCGCCGGCGCGGGATTCACATCGCCGGCCAGAACCTGCTGGACGGACGGGCCCGGGCGGCCCTGGAGGATCGTCGTGACGGCCATGGTCCAAACCCTTGCTGTCCGCGGCTCGCGGCGCCGGCGTCATCGGCTCACATTAACCCTCACTGTGCAACTGGAATTGACCGTGATAGACGCAAGGATATGACCCAGACCCTCGCGTCCGCCCATCTGCTGACCCTCAAGCTGGAGGTGGCGTTCGCCGCCATGCTGAGCATCGGCGAGACCGTCCAAGGGCGGCGGCGCATCGCGCCGGTGACCGGCGGCGTCTTCGAGGGCGAGCGTCTGAACGGCGTGGTTCTGCCCGGCGCCGACTGGGTGATCAACCGGCCCGACGGGGCCATGGCGATCGATGTGCGGATCGTGCTGAAGACCGACGACGCGGCGCTGATCTACTGCAGCTATCAGGGCCTGTTCAAGGCGCCGCCGCAGGCCATGGCGCGGTTCAATCGCGGGGAGATGCTGGGCCCGGACGAATACCGACTGCGCACGGTGGCCCGCCTCGAAACCGGCGCCGAGCGCTATTTCTGGCTGAATGACCTCCTGGTCGTCGGGGTTGGCGAGCAGACAGCGCAGGGCCCGATTTACACACTCTTCGAGATCGTCTAGGCCCCGGCCTCCGCAGGCTCCGGCGCAGGCCCATGACCCCAGGGCTCCGAACTCGTGTGAACAGACCACAAATTTTCTCTGTCATCCCGGCCGTAAGCCTGCGCACGCAGGCTGAAGTGCCGGGACCCAGGAGGTTCATGCTGTGCAGTTGCTCCTGGGTCCCGGCTCGGCCTTTCCAGGCCGTCCGGGATGACAGAATTTGGGGGCTTATCCGACAGACCGACCCGCGTCCCTTGCCCTGTCCATGACCCGACCCGCGCTTGCCCAGGCCGACGCCCTGGCGCTCAACGCTGTGCTGGTCGCCGCGCGCCAGGCGATCGATGTGGTCTGCGACCGCTGGTCCCTGAGCCTCGTGATCGCCGCGTTTCTCGGCGCGCGGCGATTCAACGAATATCTCGAGAGCACCGGCATGGCCAACCGCCTGCTGACCGCCCGGCTGGCCAGCCTGCGGGCCGACGGCCTGATGGCGAGCGCGCCCCACGCCGAAGGATCACCGCACCAGGCCTACCGGCTCACCGGTATGGGCGAAGGGCTGTTCAATGTCCTGTTGCAGATGTTGCGCTGGGAACAGGCGTGGGGCCCGCAGGATCGCGCCGGGAGCGTCCAAGCCCTTCACCTGTCCTGCGGATCGCCGCTCCGGCCGCAGTTGCGCTGCGCAGCCTGCGGCGTCCCGGCCGGCGCGCGCGACATCGAGCTGCGCCTCAGCCCGGCGCAGATGCAGCGCATGCCCGCCAAGCAGACCGCGCGGCGGCGATCAACCCTGGGCAGCGCCCGGCCCGACCCCGGCGTTCCGGTCCTAGGCGCCAGCCTGGACATCTTTGGCGACAAATGGGGGATCGAGGTTCTGCTCTGCGCCTTCTTTCGCGTGCGGCGGTTCGGCGACTTTCGGCTGTGCACGGGCATTGCGGCGAACATTCTGTCTGATCGCCTGTCGCGCCTGATCGCGGCCGGCGTGCTGCGCCACGACGCGCCCGACTACCGGCTGACCGAAATGGGCATCGACCTCTATGGCGTGGTGGTGGCGATCCAGGACTGGGCCGATCTGTGGCTCGCCGATCGCTATCGCTCGCCGCTGGCGCTGATCCACCGGGGATGCGGCGGGGTCTTCCACCCGCGGGCGGTCTGCGCGACCTGCGAAGCCCCGATCCGTCATGCCGACGTGGGCCTGCTGGATCAGACGCCCTTCCCTGCGCCCCGCTGAGCGGAGCAATATGACCAGCGCACCGCAGCGCGGCCAGCTGGAGACCTCGGGCCATGACCGATTCCATTGCCCTCTCCGGCGCCCCTGGCTCGCCCTACACCCGCAAGATGCTGGGCGTGCTGCGCTACCGACGGATCGCCTATCGCCTGCTGCCGCCCGGTGGCGCGGCGCTGGGGGGTGCGGCCCTGGGCGGGTCGGCGCCGACCGACCTGCCTCAGGCCAGACCGCCCCTGCTGCCGACCTTCTACCTGCCCGACGCGGACGGCGCCTTGCAGGCGGTCACCGATTCGACGCCGCTGATCCGCCGGCTGGAGCGCGAGCATGCCGGGCGCAGCGTGATCCCCGCCGACCCCGCACTGGCCTTCCTCGACGAGCTGATCGAGGACTATGCCGATGAGTGGCTGACCAAGGCGATGTTCCACTACCGCTGGGCCTATCAGCCCGACATCGCCAAGGGGGCGGCGATACTGCCCTGCTGGCGCGGGTTTTCGGTTCCCGACGAGGTGCTCAAGGCGCGCGGGGCGGCCGTGGCCGCGCGTCAGATCGAGCGCCTGCGCTTTGTGGGGTCCAACGCCGTCACCGGGCCGGTGATCGAGGCCAGCTATCGCCGGTTCCTGACGGCCTTTGAGGCGCACCTGACGCACCTGCCCTATCTGTTGGGGCAGCGGCCCTCCGCCTGCGACTTCGCGGTGTTCGGCCAGCTGACCCAGCTTGCGGAATTCGACCCGACGCCGATGGCGCTGACCCTGGAACTTGCGCCCCGCGTCACCGCCTGGGTAGGCCTGATGGAGGACCAGTCCGGCGTCGAACCCGGCGAGCCGGACTGGGTTTCTGTGACCGACCTTCCCGCCACGCTGATCGCCATTCTGGCCGAGATCGGGCGGGTCTATCCGCCGGTCATGCTGGCCAACGCCGCCGCGATCATGGTGAAGGCCGCCGAAGTGAGGGCGGAGGTCGACGGCCAACTCTGGACCCAGCAGCCCTTTCCCTATCAGGCCAAGTGCCTTGGGTGGTTGCGCCAGTCGCACGCTGACCTGTCGCCAACTGAGCGAGTGCGGATCGACGCGATCCTCGCCCCGACGGGGCTCGCCGCCCTGTTCGCCTGAGTCCCTCAGCGGCCGCGAACCTCGGCATGCCGGTGATGAAAGCTCTGGCGGAGGACTATGCCGCCACGCCGCCGGCAGGCGCGCCGCCCGGCTCCGTCAGCTCCAGGATCGCGACGATCAGGTGGTAGAACGAGGTCGCCGGCGCTGGCCCCGCCACGAAGGTCCCGTCGGCCTTGAGCCTGTCGCGCCAGGCGCCACGCGCCGGGGTGTCGAGATAGCGCGCCAGTCCCTGCGCGGCGCTCAGCGCGTCGGCCGCCTCGCCGAGGATCAGCGCGGCCTTCAGATGCTCGGTCTGCGGCCACAGGCGCGCGTCGCCGTCACGGATCGTAAAGTCCTCCCACAGCGCATTGACCGCCACCTGCCGCGCGGCGTCCACGCCCTTCAACCCGTTGCGGTAGAGCCGGCGCGCCGCCGTCCGGGCGGCCTCCACGCCACGTGCGCGCCCCCAGCGTTCGAGCAGCCAGGCCCATTCGAACTGATGGCCGGGCTCGACCAGGCCGCCCTCGCCGCTCAGCGGCCGCCAGTCGGCATCGAAGAATTCGCGCAGCACGCCGGTCTCGGCATCAATAAAATGGCGCAGGGCCAGCCCCGCCAATTCGTCGCTGAGCCCCGCCCAGCCCGGGGCGCCGGTCGCCTCCCAGGCGAGCGCGCTCTCGAAAAGATGCATGTGGCAATTGGCCTGGTAGGGGTGCGCGCCCGATTCGCGATAGCCACCCCGCGCCACGCGGCGGTCGTCCAACGCCGCCAGCGTCCGCGCGGCCTCGCCGGCCAGGTCGCCCGCCATCGGGTCGGTAACCTGAAGCGCGGCCATGGCCAGCAGCGCGAATGCCTGCTCATAGATATCCACGCGGGTGTCGAGCGGGGCGCCGTCGATGGCGACGCTGTTGATAAACAGGCCGTCCGGTCGGCGGTAGTCGCGCAGCAGACCCTGAAATCCGCGCCGGGCGATAGGCAGGTACGGGTCCCCGTATCCCGCGCTCGCCGCGCAAGCGAAGACGAACACCTGCCGAGCCTGGGCGCGGGAGCGCCGCGGCGCCGGATGCGCCCGCCCCGCGACGCTCAGCGCCTCCTGGAAAACGCCGCGCAGCGGATCGACGCCAGCTTCGGCCCACAGCGGCAGGGCGGCCTCGCGCAGCCAGGCGGCATACCAGGCGGCGGCGTCCGGCAGGGTGGTGAACGGGGGGACCATCACCCCATAATGGCGGATTCTCGCGCGCGCCGCGCGGTCAGAGCCCTTCCCACTCAGGTTTGCTCAACCTGAGTGGGAAGGGCTCCAGATATAGACGACGACCCTGTCCCGGCTGACGTCAGTCAGGTCAGCCGGGACAGGGTCTAGGCGTCGCAGGTCCGGACCGAGTGGGCCACGTGGAAGGATCCGGAGTGGGAGAGCACGATCCAGTCGCCGCTGCGGGCGATCACTTGGCCCTCCGGCGTGCGGACCTGAACGCCCGCGCCCTGGGCCAGCGCGCGCGCGTCCTGGCCGAGCCATGCCCACAGCGTGCGCCAGCCGGACTTGTCGCTGGGCGGCGGCACGCGCAGGGCCGCGCCATGATCAAAAGCAGGGTGAAGGCGGATGGGACGCATGAGTTCCAGACGATGACGGTCGGATCGGGAAGCCTCAGTCGGGGGTGCTTCGGTCACCAAGTGCTTAACTGCCAAGCGCGGCCTTCCATACGGCCCAACGGTCGCCCCACGGCCAAGGTTCGAATTTGTCGCACCTCGTTCTGCGAGACGGACTTTTCAAACTCTGATTAAGAGCCTTAACTTATGGTAGAGTTACCGATGCGGCCTTGGGGGGCTTGGCCGCGCCAGACGGAACCAGCCAACGGGAGAGCGGCAATTGGCAGCGACGTCCACCAAGGCGCCTGACCCTATGGATATCGCTCTGGGGGCGGCGGTGCGTATCCGTAGACGGACCATCGGCATTTCGCAGGAAGCCCTGGCCGAGCAGTGCGGGGTCAGCTTTCAGCAGATCCAGAAGTACGAGAACGGTGCGAATCGCATCTCGTTCTCGCGGCTGGTGCAGATCGCCCGGGCGTTGAAATGCCGGGTCGTCGACCTGATGGACGTGCTCGATGGGCCCGACCGCGAGACGACCGGGGACCTGGACCTGCTGACCCGGATACTTGCCATCACTCGGACCAACCGGCGTGAAATCCTCCCGCGTAAACTTGACGCCGTGCAGCTCGCGATCCTTCAACAGCTTGATCGTCGCATCTGCATCGAGCCACGGAGCACCGATGAGCTGAAACGCAGATGGCGTTCCGCGCCCGACCGAAAGATTCGATCCCTCGAACGCA